>NZ_JAJNSA010000040.1:0-20647 GCF_027497875.1 Streptococcus sp. SM3
CTTGGATAAAAACTTTCTTTTCACAGGAAATTTGGAGGAGAAGGGGGAGAAGGAATTGCTGAGGCAATATCCTGACTTAGAGGTGGATGTCTTGAAAGCTAGCCAACATGGCTCTAAAAAATCATCAAGTTCAGCCTTTCTAGAAAAACTCAAACCAGAGTTTACTTTCATTTCAGTTGGAAAGAACAATCGAACGAAACTCCCCCATCAGGAAACCTTGACACGACTGGAAGATATCAATAGCAAAGTTTACCGAACTGACCAGCAAGGTTCTATACGCTTTAAGGGGTGGAATAGTTGGAAAATAGAAACGGTTGGTTAATGAGCAGAAACTTTTCAAAAAAATAACTTTTTATCTTGACAAGAGCTAGAAAACTTGGTATCATATAAAAGTTGAGAAAAGCAGAAGTGAGAGCTTCTCGCCTTGTGACATTAAGTTGCCTGGCCCTACGGATGAAAAGTTTCTAAGAAACGCTATCATAACGTGCGGGCTTGTATGTTTACGAGTCCGCTATTGTTTTTCTCTAATAAAACAAAAGAGGTGAAAACCATAGCAAAGCAAGACTTATTCATCAATGATGAGATTCGTGTACGTGAAGTTCGCTTGATTGGTCTTGAAGGAGAACAGCTAGGCATCAAGCCACTCAGTGAAGCGCAAGCTTTGGCTGATAATGCTAATGTTGACCTAGTATTGATTCAACCCCAAGCCAAACCGCCTGTTGCAAAAATTATGGACTACGGTAAGTTCAAATTTGAGTACCAGAAGAAGCAAAAAGAACAACGTAAAAAACAAAGTGTTGTTACTGTGAAAGAAGTTCGTCTAAGTCCAACTATTGACAAGGGTGACTTTGATACAAAACTTCGCAATGCACGCAAATTCCTTGAAAAAGGAAATAAAGTTAAGGTATCTATTCGCTTTAAGGGTCGTATGATTACCCATAAAGAGATTGGTGCAAAAGTTTTAGCCGAGTTTGCTGAAGCAACTCAAGATATTGCCATCATCGAACAACGTGCTAAAATGGATGGACGTCAAATGTTCATGCAATTGGCGCCAGCGACTGACAAAAAATAATTGTCAGAAAGTTAAATAAAGGAGAAAAAATCATGCCAAAACAAAAAACACACCGCGCATCAGCTAAACGTTTCAAACGTACAGGTTCTGGTGGACTTAAACGTTTCCGTGCTTACACTTCTCACCGTTTCCACGGAAAAACTAAGAAACAACGTCGTCATCTTCGTAAAGCATCTATGGTGCATTCAGGAGATTACAAACGTATCAAAGCAATGCTTACTCGCTTGAAATAATAGCTTGACTGTAAGTAAACAATTCTAGGAAATATTTGGAGGAAATAAAACATGGCACGTGTTAAAGGTGGCGTTGTATCACGCAAACGTCGTAAACGTATTCTTAAATTAGCAAAAGGTTACTATGGAGCTAAACACATCTTGTTCCGTACTGCAAAAGAACAAGTAATGAACTCTTACTACTATGCATACCGTGACCGTCGTCAGAAAAAACGTGACTTCCGCAAATTGTGGATCACTCGTATCAACGCGGCAGCTCGTATGAACGGACTTTCATACTCACAATTGATGCATGGTTTGAAATTGGCTGAGATCGAAGTTAACCGTAAAATGCTTGCTGACTTGGCTGTTAACGATGCAGCAGCTTTCACAGCTCTTGCAGATGCAGCTAAAGCAAAACTTGGTAAATAATAACTGATAAGACTGGAACAGGATTGTCCCAGTCTTTTTAAAAATAAAGGAGAAAAATATGGCTTCAAAAATGCTACACACTTGCTTGCGAGTAGAAAATCTTGAAAAATCAATCGCATTTTATCAAGATGCTTTTGGTTTTAAAGAATTGCGTCGCAGAGATTTTCCAGACCATGCCTTCACGATTGTCTATCTAGGTCTTGAGGGTGATGACTATGAGTTGGAGTTGACTTATAACTACGATCACGGTCCGTATGTGGTTGGTGATGGGTTTGCCCATATCGCCCTCAGTACACCTGATCTTGAGGCGCTTCATCAAGAGCATAGTGCCAAAGGTTATGAAGTGACTGAGCCAAATGGTCTACCAGGAACTGCACCAAACTATTACTTTGTCAAAGATCCTGATGGCTACAAGGTTGAAGTCATTCGTGAAAAATAATCTCGTGAAGTCAAGTGGAATGTTCGTTTTCTACTTGACTTTTTTTAGCTGAAAGAGTATACTAATAAAAATTTAACCTTTAAGGGGAGTCCAGAGAGACTCACAAGGTGTCAGATAAAAGAATAGTGCAATTTTCTAGAGGAGACTTTTTGAGTGTGCTCTCTTCTGTTGTACGATTTTAACTGAGGCCTTGCACTAGCAAGGTCTTTTCTTTGTCTGCTCCCCTTAAAATTTAAGGAGGAAAAGTCATGAATCCCACATGTAAGAAACGTTTGGGTGCAATTCGTTTGGAAACCATGAAGGTGGTAGCACAGGAGGAAATCGCGCCAGCAATCTTTGAATTAGTTCTAGAAGGAGAAATGGTTGAAGCCATGCGAGCAGGCCAATTTCTTCATCTGCGTGTGCCTGATGACGCCCATCTCTTGCGTCGTCCTATTTCAATTTCGTCTATTGATAAGGTAAAGAAGCAGTGTCATCTCATTTACCGGATTGAAGGAGCTGGGACAGCTATTTTTTCAACCTTAAGTCAGGGAGATACTCTTGATGTGATGGGACCTCAGGGGAATGGATTTGACTTGTCTGACCTGGATGAGCAGAGCCAGATTCTCTTAGTTGGAGGGGGGATTGGTGTACCTCCTTTACTTGAGGTGGCCAAGGAATTGCATGCGCGTGGAGTAAAAGTAGTGACAGTCCTTGGTTTTGCGAACAAGGATGCTGTTATTTTAGAGACGGAATTAGCTCAATATGGTCAAGTCTTTGTAACGACAGATGATGGTTCTTATGCTATCAAGGGAAATGTTTCCGTTGTTATCAAGGATTTAGACAATCAATTTGATGCTGTTTACTCATGTGGGGCTCCAGGAATGATGAAGTATATCAATCAAACCTTTTATGACCATCCAAGAGCCTATCTATCTCTAGAATCTCGTATGGCTTGTGGGATGGGGGCTTGTTATGCCTGCGTCCTAAAAGTACCAGAAAGCGAGACGGTCAGCCAACGCGTCTGTGAAGATGGCCCTGTTTTCCGCACAGGAACAGTTGTATTATAAGGAGAAAATCATGACTACAAATAGTTTACAAGTTTCTCTACCAGGATTGGATTTGAAAAATCCGATTATTCCAGCATCAGGCTGTTTTGGTTTTGGTCAAGAGTATGCCAAGTACTATGATTTAGACCTTTTGGGTTCTATTATGATCAAGGCGACAACCCTTGAACCACGCTTTGGCAATCCAACTCCAAGGGTGGCAGAGACACCCGCTGGCATGCTTAATGCAATCGGCTTGCAAAATCCTGGTTTGGAAGTTGTTTTGGCTGAAAAGTTACCTTGGCTGGAAAGAGAATATCCAAATCTTCCTATTATTGCCAATGTGGCTGGTTTTTCAAAACAAGAGTATGCAGCTGTTTCTCATGGTATTTCCAAGGCAGCCAATGTAAAGGCTATTGAGCTCAATATTTCTTGCCCTAACGTAGATCACTGTAATCATGGACTCTTGATTGGTCAAGACCCTGATCTGGCTTATGATGTGGTGAAAGCAGCTGTGGAAGTCTCTGATGTACCAGTTTATGTCAAACTAACTCCTAGTGTGACCGATATCGTTACTGTCGCAAAAGCTGCAGAAGATGCGGGAGCCAGTGGCTTGACCATGATTAATACTCTAGTTGGTATGCGCTTTAATCTCAAAACCAGAAAACCAATCTTGGCCAATGGAACAGGTGGGATGTCTGGTCCAGCAGTCTTTCCAGTAGCACTCAAACTCATCCGCCAAGTAGCTCAAACAACAGACCTGCCTATCATTGGAATGGGAGGAGTGGATTCGGCAGAAGCTGCTCTAGAAATGTATCTGGCAGGAGCATCTGCTATCGGAGTTGGAACAGCCAACTTTACCAATCCTTATGCTTGCCCTGATATTATCGAAAATTTACCAAAGGTTATGGATAAATATGGTATCAGCAGTCTAGAAAATCTCCGCAAGGAAGTAAAAGACAGCCATAGATAAGCTAGACCATCCTTATTGTTAATAAGAAATAGAATTTTCATCATTTTGTAATATTTTCTTCTTTTAACTATGTTAGAATAAAGTTAATTACGAATGATGTAGACGAATATCTACTTAGGGGAGTAAAATGAAGAGAACACTACTTGTAAGCACGGCAGTGCTTGCATTGGCAATTGTGCCCACAACATCAGTCTTTGCTGAAGATAGTAAAACAACGGACCAAAGTCAAACGACGAATAAGAGTCAATCTGTGGACCAAAATCAGTCTAAAGATAAAAATCAGACACCAGCATCAGAAGAGAAAAAAGTTGTTGAAAATACAAAGAATGAAGCTGAAAAGACGGAAAAAAAGAAAGAACCAGTTGTTGTAAAAGAAAATAATTCTAAACAAGAGGCTATTCCAAATAAAGAAAAAGTTGAAGAAGCTCATAAGAATGGTTGGCAGAAAGAGCATGGGAAATGGCTTTTTTATGAGAATAATCAACCAATCAAAAATTGGAAAAAAATTGCGAGTGTCTGGTATTTCTTTGATCAACATGGAATCATGGCTAGCAATACTATTATTAATGACTATGCTTTTCGTACTAGTGGAGCAATGGTAGAAAATTCCTGGGTGAAAATTGCTGATAAATGGTATTATGCTACAGATTCAGGAAAGATTGTTCGTAATAGATGGGAAAAAATTAGCAATGTTTGGTATTACTTCAAGCAAGATGGAGTTATGGCTAGCAATGTTCTAGTGAACGATTATCTTCTTAATAGTAGTGGAGCAATGGCTCAAAATGCTTGGGTGAAGATTGCTGATAAATGGTATTATGCTACAGATTCAGGAAAGATCCTTCGTAATAAATGGGAAAAGATTAAGGGCACATGGTACTATTTTAACAGTGATGGTGTGATGGCTAGTAATCAGTGGAAAGATGATTACTATCTAAAAAATAGTGGAGCAATGGCTCAGAATGCTTGGGTGAAGATTACTGATAAATGGTATTATGCTACAGATTCAGGAAAGATCCTTCGTAATAAATGGGAAAAGATCAAGGGCACATGGTACTATTTTAACAGTGATGGTGTGATGGCTAGTAATCAGTGGAAAGATGCTTACTATCTAAAAAATAGTGGAGCAATGGCTGAAAAAGAATGGATTTTTGATAAATCTTATAATAGCTGGTTTTACCTAAAATCAGGTGGTGCTTATGCTTCACGTGAATGGATTGGTGCTTATTACCTCAAATCTGGTGGTTATATGGCCAAGAATGAATGGATTTTTGATCCTAACTACAATGCATGGTACTACCTGAAAGAAGATGGAAGCTATGTTACTGGTAGTTTTAATATTAAAAATAAAGAGTATTTCTTCCAGAGTAATGGAAAGTGGATTCAAAGTCCAAAATATTTTAAGGTTAAACCAATCACAGCCTATATTTATAGCGAATCAGGAGATATTTTGAGCTATGTCAATCAGGGAAGTATTGTGACCTATGATGGCTCTAAAAGCAAGGGTAATCGTCTAGCTGTTTCAATATCAGGCTTGTCCGGTTATATGAATCAAAGTGATTTGGCTTTAGTTGATGAAGGAAGTGAGTTTATTCCTCACTATACTACAGATGGAAGATTCCTATACCATGAACTTTCTCCATACACTAGTATACGGGTAGCTCCACATACTTCAGCTATGAAAATTGGTAAGAAGTATTATTCAAAGGATGGAGAACATTTCGATGGGTTTACTATCAAAAATCGTTTCCTTTTCAAGAATTTAACTGAACCAACCAACTATAGTGCGGATGAATTAAATAGAGTTTATTCGATGATGAATATCCGAAATAGCCGTCTTGCTGGTAAAGGAGCAATTTTTAAAGAAGCTGAAAAACGTTATGGTGTCAATGCTCTCTATTTAATGGCTCACAGTGCGCTAGAAAGTGCTTGGGGACGTAGCCAAATTGCTAATGATAAAAATAACTTCTTCGGAATTGCTGCTTACGATACCAGTCCTTATGATTCAGCTAAGAAATTTGATGATGTAGATAAAGGAATTCTTGGTGCGGCCAAGTGGATTCGTGAGAACTATATTGACCGTGGAAGAGATCACCTTGGAAATAAAGCGACAGGAATGAATGTTCGCTATGCATCAGATCCGTACTGGGGTGAAAAAATAGCTAGTATCATGATGAATATTAACAGTCGACTTGGTGGAAAAGATTAAAAGATAAGCAACGATAACTGCCGAAAAGTGGTTGTCGTTTTTTTATTTAACTATTATGCTTTACAAACTAGTGTGAAAGTGGTATATTATAGATGAAGCTACTAGTAGGTATTACAAAATAGATTGGAAGGGAGAAGTGATGAAAGAAACTCAACTATTAAAAGGTGTTCTTGAAGGTTGTGTCTTGGATATGATAGGTCAAAAAGAGCGATATGGCTATGAGCTGGTTCAAACATTGCGAGAGGCTGGATTTGACACTATCGTTCCAGGAACTATTTATCCTTTGTTGCAAAAGTTAGAAAAAAATCAATGGATAAGAGGCGACATGCGCCCGTCGCCAGATGGTCCAGATCGGAAGTATTTTTCATTAACTAAAGAAGGAGAAGAGCGTGTCTCAGTCTTTTGGCAACAATGGGACGATTTGAGTCAAAAAGTAGAAGGAATTAAGAATGGAGGGTAAACCATGAAGAAAATGAAGTATTATGAAGAAATAAGCGCTTTGCTGCATGAGTTTTCTGAGGAGAATCAGCAGTATTTTGAGGAACTGTGGGATAGTTTTAGTCTTGCTGGATTTCTCTATGATGAGGACTACCTCAGAGAGCAGATCTATTTGATGATGTTAGATTTCTCAGAAGCAGAACGAGATGGCATGAGTGCAGAGGATTATCTAGGTAAGAATCCTAAAAAATTAATGAGAGAGTTGCTCAAGGAAGCACCACGCAGTTCTATCAAGGAGTCCCTTTTGACGCCAATTCTTGTCCTAGCGGTATTACGTTATTATCAACTATTAAGTGATTTTTCTAAAGGTCCTCTCTTAACAGTCAATTTGCTTACTTTTTTAGGTCAACTTCTTCTTTTTCTGATTGGATTTGCTCTTGTGGCCACAATCTTACGTTGGAGGCTAGTCCAAGATTCTCCTAAAATGAAAATTGGCACTTATATTGTCGTTGGGATTATAGTTCTTCTAGTTGTTCTAGGATATGTAGAAATGGCAAGTTTCATACAAGAAGGAGTCTTAAATCTTCCGGCTCCCTGGGATAGTTTATCTGTCTTTACGATTTCGCTGGTCATCAGTATTTGGAATTGGAAAGAACCGATTTTTCGTCCCTTTGTCAGTATGATTGTTGCCCACCTTATTGTAGGTTCTCTGCTCCGTTACTATGAGTGGATGGGCATTTCAAATGTTTTCCTTACAAAAGTTATTCCTTTAGCTGTCCTCTTTATTGGAATCTTTGTCTTGTTCCGTGGGTTTAAGAAGATAAAATGGAGTGAAATATAGTCAAAAAGCCGTTGCAAAGCGGTTTTTTGTTATAATGAAGGGAAGAATGTTAGAAATTTAAGGAGAAAAATTTGATGAGATACATAACTCTTGGTCAAGATGACAAAGAATTATCAGAAATTGTTCTCGGAATGATGAGAATAGAAGATAAGTCTGTAAAAGAAGTTGAAGAGCTTGTAGAAACAGCACTTTCTGTTGGAATCAATGCTTTTGACTTAGCTGATATATATGGTCGTGGTCGTTGTGAAGAACTGTTAGGTCTTGTCCTAAAAAATCGTCCAGATTTAAGAGAAGAGATGTGGATTCAGTCAAAATGTGGAATTCGCATTGAAGAATTTACCTATTTTGATTTTTCTAAGGACTATATTATAAAATCAGTTGACGGAATTTTGCAAAGATTGAAGATTGATCATCTAGATAGCTTGCTCCTTCATCGACCAGATGCTTTGATGGAATCTGACCAAGTAGCAGAAGCCTTTGATCTCCTTTATAAACAAGGTAAGGTTCGAAATTTTGGAGTTTCTAATCAAAATCCTATGATGATGGAGTTACTTAAAAAAGATGTCAAGCAGCCGTTAGCTGTTAATCAGCTACAATTGAGTGCAGCTTTTACTCCAGGATTCGAATCAGGTTTTCATGTTAATATGGAAGATAGTCAAGCAGCTATGCGAGATGGCAGCATTTTTGAATATTGCAAATTACACGATGTGGTCATTCAAGCATGGTCTGTCTTACAATTTGGGTATTTTAAAGGGAATTTTGTTGGAAATGAGAAATTTCAAGCTTTAAATCAAGTACTTGATCGTTTAGCTACTAAATATGGAGTAACCTCTTCAACTATTGCCATTTCTTGGATATTGCGTTATCCAGCAAAAATGCAGGCAGTCGTAGGTACAACAAATCCTAAGCACTTGAGAGAAGTTAGCCAAGCGGCAAACTTTAGCTTAACAAGAAAAGAATGGTATGAAATTTATCTTGCAGCAGGGAATAATTTGCCGTAAGTAGAAGCAGATTTAAATAAATCACAGTCAAAAAAGCCGTTGCAAAGCGGTTTTTTGTTATAATTAAATGAAGAATGTAGAATTAAAGGAGAACATCATGACATTTGAAGAAATTCTACCTGGGTTAAAGGCTAAGAAAAAATATGTACGTACTGGCTGGGGAGGTGCTGAAAACTATGTCCAACTTTTTGATACTATTGAACAAAATGGGGTTGCACTTGAAGTGACACCTTATTTCCTAATCAACGTTTCTGGGGAGGGAGAAGGTTTTTCCATGTGGAGTCCGACACCTTGTGATGTTTTGGCGACGGATTGGGTAGAAGTGCATGACTAGACGTGTATTGATTACGGGAGTGAGTTCAGGGATTGGTCTAGCTCAAGCTCGCCTCTTTTTAGAGAATAGCTATCAAGTATACGGAGTTGACCAAGGTGAAAATCCACTCTTAGAGGGTGATTTTCACTTTTTACAGAGAGATTTGACCTTGGACTTGGAGCCAATTTTTGACTGGTGTCCACAGGTAGATATTTTGTGCAATACTGCTGGAGTCTTGGATGCTTATAAACCCCTTTTGGAACAAACGGCGCAGGAAATTCAAGAGATTTTTGAAATCAACTACGTTACTCCAGTAGAGTTGACTCGGCATTATTTGACACAAATGCTGGAGAATAAAAAAGGAATCATTATCAATATGTGCTCCATTGCTTCTAGCCTAGCAGGTGGCGGTGGACACGCCTATACTTCATCTAAGCATGCTTTGGCTGGATTTACCAAGCAGTTGGCTCTAGACTATGCTGGAGCTGGGATTCAGATCTTTGGTATTGCTCCGGGAGCAGTCAAGACAGCTATGACTGCTGCGGACTTTGAGCCAGGTGGATTGGCTGACTGGGTTGCTAGTGAAACACCAATCAAGCGCTGGATTGAGCCAGAAGAAGTGGCAGAAGTCAGTCTCTTTTTGGCCAGTGGAAAGGCATCTGCCATGCAAGGACAAATTCTGACAATAGATGGTGGCTGGTCTTTGAAATAGGGAGAACAAAGTTAATAAAAAGGAGCACCTATGACATCGCAAGAAATGTGGAGTGCCTACAAGAAAATTACCTCCTCTATAGGAGATGAAATCGATGCTTGGGCTTTTGGAGTGGAACCAGACCTTTTAGCAGATTTGGTGTTAAGAGGCGAAAAGACTGCAACAGCATCAGCCTACGACCTCTATGCACTAGAAGCCGAGTCTCTTCCTCAAGAAGGAACTTTTGATGTCATTTTAGATAGTCAAAATCAGGCTGTCTGTATTGTTGAAATTACAAAGGTTTCTGTCCAGCCCTTCAATCAAGTTTCTGCTGACCATGCCTTTAAGGAAGGGGAAGGTGACAAATCCCTAGCCTATTGGCGTCAGGTTCATGAGGATTGTTTCGCCGAGTGGCTGAGAGAAGCAGGACTGACTTTTACACCTGAAAGCAAGGTTGTTTTAGAAGAATTTCGCAAGGTCTACCCACTGTAGGCTATTAGAAGGAAGAAAGTTTTGGAAATCGCCGTCCAATCCTTTTTTCTCCAGCAAAACATGATATAATAAGTTTGTTTGAAGAAGAGCTCTAGCTCTTAAACTTAGAATAGGAGAAAATTATGCAAGCAGTTGAACATTTTATTAAGCAATTTGTTCCTGAACATTATGATTTATTTTTAGACTTGAGTCGTGAGACCAAGACGTTTTCAGGGAAAGTGACTATCACTGGTCAAGCACAGAGTGACCGTATTTCCCTCCACCAAAAAGACTTGGAAATCGCTTCTGTAGAAGTTGCAGGGGAAGCTCGCCCATTTACAGTTGACCATGACAATGAAGCTCTTCATATTGAATTAGCTGAGGCTGGTCAAGTTGAAGTGGTTATCGCTTTCTCAGGAAAAATTACAGACAACATGACAGGAATTTATCCTTCTTATTACACAGTTGATGGAGTCAAGAAGGAAGTCTTGTCTACACAGTTCGAGAGTCATTTTGCGCGCGAAGCCTTCCCATGTGTGGATGAGCCAGAAGCTAAAGCAACTTTTGACCTCTCTCTACGTTTTGACCAAGCAGAAGGTGAATTGGCCTTATCAAACATGCCTGAGATTGAGGTTGAAAACCGTAAAGAAACAGGTATCTGGAAGTTTGAGACAACACCTCGCATGTCTTCTTACTTGTTAGCCTTTGTTGCGGGTGATTTGCAAGGGGTAACGGCTAAAACTAAAAACGGTACCCTCGTAGGTGTCTACTCAACCAAAGCCCACCCACTATCTAACCTTGATTTCTCACTGGACATCGCTGTTCGCTCTATCGAGTTTTACGAAGATTACTATGGAGTTAAGTACCCGATCCCTCAATCTCTCCACATCGCCCTTCCTGACTTCTCAGCTGGAGCTATGGAAAACTGGGGTCTTGTGACCTACCGTGAAGTTTACTTGGTTGTGGATGAGAACTCTACCTTTGCCAGCCGTCAACAAGTTGCCCTTGTTGTGGCCCATGAATTGGCTCACCAATGGTTTGGTAACCTCGTAACGATGAAATGGTGGGATGACCTTTGGCTCAATGAAAGCTTTGCTAACATGATGGAGTACGTCTGTGTGGATGCTATTGAACCAAGCTGGAATATCTTTGAAGATTTCCAAACAGGTGGTGTTCCGTCTGCCTTGAAGCGTGACGCTACTGATGGCGTTCAGTCTGTTCACGTCGAAGTGAAACATCCAGATGAAATCAATACGCTCTTTGACGGAGCTATCGTCTATGCCAAAGGAAGTCGCCTCATGCACATGCTTCGTCGTTGGCTAGGTGATGCCGATTTTGCCAAAGGTTTGCATGCTTACTTTGAAAAACATCAGTACAGCAATACAATTGGTCGTGACCTTTGGGATGCTCTTGGTCAAGCATCAGGACGTGATGTCGCAGCCTTTATGGATTCTTGGTTGGAACAACCTGGTTATCCAGTTCTCACTGTCAAAGTTGAAAATGATGTCTTGAAGATTTCACAAAAACAATTCTTCATCGGTGAGCACGAAGATAAGAACCGTCTCTGGGTTGTGCCCCTCAATAGCAACTGGAAAGGATTGCCTGATACACTTGAAACTGAAAGCATCGAAATCCCTGGCTACGCAGCCCTTCTTGCTGAAAATGAAGGAGCTCTTCGTTTCAATACAGAAAATACAGCCCACTACATTACCGACTATCAAGGAGATTTGTTGGATGCAGTTCTTGCTGACCTAGTTGAGCTTGATAACACAAGTAAACTGCAAATCGTCCAAGAACGTCGCTTGCTTGCTGAAGCAGGGCACATTTCTTATGCAGACTTGCTTCCAGTCCTTGATAAACTTGCTAAAGAAGAATCTTACCTTGTCGTTTCAGCTGTCTCTCAAGTAATTTCTGCCCTTGAGCGCTTTATCGATGAAGGAACAGAAGCTGAAAGAGCCTTCAAAGCCTTGGTTGCTAAATTGGCTCGTCACAACTATGACCGTCTTGGTTTTGAAGCTAAAGATGGTGAATCAGATGAGGATGAATTGGTTCGTCAGTTGGCTGTTTCTATGATGATTCGCTCAAATGATGCAGAAGCTAGCCAAGTCGCTAGCCAAATCTTCGCGGCTCACAAGGAGAATCTTGCAGGACTTCCAGCAGCTATTCGCTCACAAGTTCTGATCAATGAGATGAAACATCATGAGACTAAAGACTTGTTAGCACTTTATCTTGATACTTATACTCATGCAACAGATGCTGTCTTTAAACGCCAGTTGGCAGCAGCTCTTGCATACAGTACAGATGCGGATAATATCCAAAACTTGATTGCTTCTTGGAAGGACAAATTTGTGGTCAAACCACAAGACTTGTCTGCTTGGTACTTCCAGTTCTTAAGCCATCAAGCAACTCAGGAAACAGCTTGGTCTTGGGCTCGTGAAAACTGGGCTTGGATTAAGGCAGCTCTTGGTGGAGATATGAGCTTTGATAGCTTTGTTATCCTTCCTGCACACGTATTTAAGACTCAACAACGTTTGGCAGAGTACAAGGAATTCTTTGAACCGCAACTTTCTGACCTTGCTCTTAGCCGTAACATCGGTATGGGAATCAAGGAAATTGCAGCGCGTGTTGACTTGATTAACCGTGAAAAAGCTGCAGTGGAAGCAGTTGTTCTTCAATACGGAACTAAATAATTAAGCCTAGAATAAAAAGAAAACTCAGCTATCTCATGTAAAATGCAGAGAGTTGAGTTTTTTTTAAGGCAAATTTGGTATAATGGTTTTAATAAGGAGGAGTTTCTCATGATAAAAATCTTATTAGTTGAGGATGACCTAGGCCTGTCAAATTCAGTATTTGACTTTTTAGACGATTTTGCGGATGTCATGCAGGTATTTGATGGTGAAGAAGGTCTCTACGAAGCTGAAAGTGGCGTCTATGACTTGATTTTGCTCGATTTAATGTTACCTGAAAAAAATGGCTTCCAAGTCTTGAAAGAATTGCGTGAAAAAGGAATTACGACACCAGTTCTGATCATGACTGCCAAGGAAAGTTTGGATGACAAGGGACATGGATTTGAATTGGGAGCAGATGATTATCTGACCAAACCTTTCTACCTAGAAGAACTCAAAATGCGGATTCAAGCGCTTCTCAAACGTTCAGGTAAATTTAATGAAAACACCTTGACTTATGGAAATATTGTGGTTAATTTGTCAACCAATACTGTTAAAGTCGAAGATACTCCTGTCGAATTGCTAGGTAAAGAGTTTGATTTATTAGTTTATTTCCTTCAAAATCAAAATGTTATTTTGCCGAAGACTCAGATTTTTGATCGTCTATGGGGATTTGATAGTGACACAACGATTTCGGTTGTCGAAGTCTATGTTTCAAAAGTCCGTAAGAAATTAAAAGGAACCACTTTTGCAGAGAATTTGCAAACCTTGCGCAGTGTTGGGTATATTTTAAAAGATGTTCAGTAAACTAAAAAAAACATGGTATGCGGATGACTTTAGTTATTTTATCCGTAACTTTGGTGTCTTCACTCTGATTTTTTCCACCATGACTCTGATTATTTTGCAGGTCATGCATTCGAGTCTCTATACTTCGGTGGATGATAAGCTTCATGGACTGAGTGAAAATCCTCAAGCAGTTATCCAGCTGGCAGTAAATAGGGCAACAGAAGAGATTAAAGACTTAGAGAATGCGGCTACAGATACTAGCAAGACTGAAGTAAAACCCAATGTCAGTTCCAACACAGAAGTCATTCTTTTTGATAAAAATTTTACCCAGCTTCTTTCTGGAAACCGATTTTTGGGATTGGATAAGATTAAGTTAGAGAAAAAAGAACTAGGCCATATCTATCAGATTCAAGTTTTTAATAGCTATGGACAAGAAGAAATCTATCGCATGATCTTGATGGAAACGAATATCAGTTCGGTTTCAACCAATATCAAGTATGCAGCTGTCTTGATTAATACCAGTCAGTTGGAGCAGGCCAGTCAAAAGCATGAGCAATTGATTGTGGTCGTGATGGCAAGTTTCTGGATTTTGTCTTTGCTTGCCAGTCTCTATCTAGCTAGAGTCAGTGTTCGTCCTCTGCTTGAGAGCATGCAGAAGCAGCAGTCCTTTGTGGAAAATGCCAGTCATGAGTTACGAACTCCACTTGCAGTTCTGCAAAATCGTTTAGAGACCCTTTTCCGTAAGCCAGAAGCTACTATTATGGATGTGAGTGAAAGCATTGCATCGAGTTTGGAAGAGGTTCGAAATATGCGTTTTTTGACGACAAACTTGTTGAATTTGGCTCGACGAGATGATGGGATTAAGCCGGAACTTGCAGAAGTTCCAACTAGCTTTTTTAACACGACTTTCACAAACTATGAAATGATTGCTTCGGAAAATGACCGTGTCTTCCGTTTTGAAAATCGCATCCATCGCACGATTGTCACAGACCAGCTTCTTTTGAAACAACTGATGACCATCCTGTTTGATAATGCTATCAAATACACTGAGGAGGATGGTGAAATTGATTTTCTTATCTCGGCGACTGATCGCAATCTGTATTTACTGGTTTCTGATAATGGAGTTGGTATTTCAGCAGAAGATAAGAAGAAAATTTTTGATCGTTTTTATCGAGTGGATAAGGCTAGAACCCGTCAAAAAGGTGGTTTTGGTTTAGGATTATCCCTAGCCAAGCAAATTGTAGATGCCCTAAAAGGGACCATTACTGTTAAAGATAATAAACCAAAGGGAACAATCTTTGAAGTGAAAATTGCCATCCACACACCATCTAAAAAGAAAAAATAAAAAATATCGCTCCGGATGGGGCGATATTTTGGATTTATCTTCTACGTTTTCGTTTGATGATAGACCGTTGAACTTTTAAAACAAGTAAGCTGGATCCGATTGCTGCAGCAAATGCAAGAGCAGTTGATAATTTTAATGCTAAAAAGATAAAACTAAAGATAGCAATACAGATACAAAAAACAGCGATATTAACAAAAAATAGGATTTCCTTGAGATTGGCATCAGATTGTGCTTCAGGTGTATAATCTTGATAGCGAGGAACCTGCTGGCTTAATTCTTCTTGATAGTCTACCTCATAGGATTGTAATTTTCTTACGGGCATTATTCTCTCCTTAACAGTACATACCTATTTTATCATTTTTTCAGCAGAGAATTATTACAGAAAGGTTACAAAAAGAATAAAGTCCCTTTTCATTTTTAAAGAATGGCTGATTTTCCAGAAATGTGGTATAATTTTTCTTATGGAAAAGATTATCATTACAGCAACTGCTGAAAGTATTGAACAAGTTAAACAACTTCTCGAAGCTGGCGTAGACCGTATCTATGTCGGTGAGAAAGATTTTGGCCTTCGCCTGCCAACGACCTTTAGTTATGACCAATTGCGTGAAATCGCTAATCTGGTTCATGATACTGGTAAGGAATTGATCGTTGCGGTTAACGCCCTCATGCACCAAGATATGATGGATCGTATCAAGCCTTTCTTAGACTTTTTGGAAGAAATCAAGACAGACTACATTACGATTGGGGATGCAGGTGTCTTTTACGTAGTCAACCGCGATGGTTATTCCTTTAAGACCATCTACGATGCTTCAACCATGGTAACTAGCAGTCGCCAGATTAACTTCTGGGGACAAAAGGCTGGCGCATCTGAGGCTGTTTTGGCGCGTGAAATTCCATCTGCTGAACTCTTCAAAATGCCAGAGATTTTGGAAATTCCTGCTGAAGTTTTGGTTTACGGAGCTAGTGTTATTCACCATTCTAAGCGTCCGCTCTTGCAAAACTACTATAACTTCACGCATATCGATGATGAAAAGACTCGCAAGCGTGACCTTTTCTTGGCAGAGCCAAGTGACCCTGAGAGCCATTATTCCATTTTTGAAGACAATCATGGTACTCATATCTTTGCCAATAACGACCTTGATTTGATGACAAAATTGACAGAATTGGTAGAGCATGGCTTTACTCACTGGAAACTAGAAGGGCTCTACACTCCTGGTCAGAACTTTGTTGAAATTGCAAAACTCTTTATCCAAGCGCGTAGCTTGATTCAAGAGGGCAATTTTAGCCATGACCAAGCCTTCTTGCTGGATGAAGAAGTACGTAAACTTCACCCTAAAAACCGTTTCCTTGATACAGGATTTTATGACTACGATCCTGACATGGTTAAATAGGACATCAAAACCCGAAATAAAAATGTTCGGGTTTTTCCAGTGTATCCATGAAATAAAAAGGGATACATGTTATAATAAAAGTAGCTCTTTAATGGAGGTGTTTGAGTGGAAAATCTGAAGAAAATGGCAGGTATCAAGGCTGCTGAGTTTGTCAAAGATGGGATGGTTGTCGGACTGGGAACGGGTTCTACTGCCTATTATTTTGTCGAAGAAATCGGTCGTCGTATTAAGGAAGAAGGCTTACAGATTACAGCTGTAACGACTTCTAGTGTGACTAGTAAACAGGCCGAAGGGCTTAATATCCCACTCAAGTCTATTGACCAAGTAGACTTTGTCGATGTGACAGTCGACGGGGCGGATGAAGTGGATAATCAGTTTAATGGAATCAAAGGCGGTGGTGGTGCCCTTCTGATGGAGAAGGTTGTAGCAACGCCCTCAAAAGAATACATTTGGGTGGTGGATGAAAGCAAGCTAGTAGAGAAACTGGGTGCTTTTAAATTGCCAGTAGAAGTGGTTCAGTATGGCGCAGAACAGGTCTTTCGTCGTTTTGAGCGAGCTGGCTACAAACCAAGTTTCCGTGAAAAAGACGGCCAACGTTTTGTGACCGATATGCAGAATTTTATCATTGACCTTGCCTTGGATGTCATTGAAGATCCAATTACTTTCGGACAAGAATTGGACCATGTCGTTGGCGTCGTGGAGCACGGCTTATTCAACAAAATGGTGGATAAGGTGATCGTAGCTGGACGAGATGGGGTTCAGATTTTAACTTCAACAAAAGCAAACTAATCAAAGTAATAAGGAGACATACTATGCCAAAATTTAATCGTATTCACTTGGTGGTACTGGATTCTGTAGGAATCGGTGCTGCACCAGATGCTAATAACTTTGTCAATGCAGGAGTTCCAGATGGAGCTTCTGACACATTAGGACACATTTCAAAAGCAGTTGGTTTGAATGTCCCAAACATGGCTAAAATTGGTCTTGGAAATATTCCTCGAGAAACTCCTCTTAAGACTGTTCCAGCTGAAAGCAATCCAACAGGATATGCAACAAAATTGGAAGAAGTATCTCTTGGTAAGGATACCATGACTGGACACTGGGAAATCATGGGCCTTAACATTACGGAGCCCTTCGATACTTTCTGGAACGGATTCCCAGAAGAAATCTTGACAAAAATTGAAGAATTCTCAGGACGTAAGGTCATTCGTGAAGCTAACAAACCTTACTCAGGAACGGCTGTTATCGATGATTTCGGACCACGTCAAATGGAAACTGGGGAGTTGATTATCTATACTTCAGCTGATCCTGTTTTGCAGATTGCTGCCCACGAAGATATTATTCCTTTGGACGAATTGTACCGTATCTGTGAATACGCTCGTTCAATTACACTTGAGCGTCCTGCCCTTCTAGGTCGTATCATTGCCCGTCCTTATGTAGGTGAACCAGGTAACTTCACTCGTACAGCAAACCGTCGTGACTTGGCTGTATCTCCATTTGCACCAACTGTTCTCGATAAACTCAATGAAGCAGGTATCGATACTTATGCTGTTGGTAAAATCAACGATATCTTTAACGGTGCAGGTATCAACCATGACATGGGCCACAACAAGTCAAACAGCCATGGAATTGATACACTGTTGAAGACCATGGGCCTTGCTGAGTTTGAAAAAGGATTCTCCTTCACAAACTTAGTTGACTTTGATGCCCTTTATGGACACCGCCGCAATGCTCACGGTTACCGTGATTGTTTGCATGAGTTTGATGAGCGCTTGCCTGAAATTATCGCAGCCATGAGAGAGAACGACCTTCTCTTGATTACTGCGGACCATGGAAATGACCCAACCTATGCAGGAACAGACCACACTCGTGAATATATTCCATTGTTGGCCTACAGCCCTGCCTTTAAAGGAAATGGTGTCATTCCAGTAGGACATTTTGCAGATATCTCAGCGACTATTGCCGATAACTTCGGTGTTGAAACTGCCATGATTGGGGAAAGTTTCTTAGATGAATTGGTATAAGATGACGCGATATGCTATACTTGTTCGGGGCATTAATGTAGGTGGGAAAAATAAGGTTGTCATGGCGCAACTTCGTCAAGAACTGACAGAGTTGGGACTGGAAAAGGTTGAGACCTACATCAACAGTGGCAATATTTTCTTTACTTCGACAGCTCCCAAAGCCCGATTGGTTGAAAAGTTGGAGGCATTCTTTGAAATCCATTATCCATTTATTCAGAGCTTTTCCTTGCTGAGTCAGGAAGACTATGAAGCAGAGCTGGAGAATCTGCCAGATTGGTGGACCAAAGACCTGGCTCGAAAAGATGTGCTCTTCTACACGGAGAGCTTGGATGTGGATCAAGTGATCGAGAAAGTGAATAGTTTGGAACTGGAAGATGAAGTCGTTCATTTTGGAAAACTTGGGATTTTCTGGGGGAAACTTTTTGAAGAATCCTACTATGCAACAGCCTATCACAAATACTTACTCAAGATGCCTTTTTATCGCCAAATCACCATTCGTAATGCTAAAACTTTTGACAAAATCGGTCAAATGCTAAAAAACTAATAAAGGAAACACACAATGACATTTTTAGATAAAATCAAGGAAACAGCTACTTTCCTGAAAGACAAGGGAATCCAAGCATCTGAGTTTGGTTTAATCCTTGGATCAGGACTTGGAGAATTGGCAGAAGAAATCGAAAATCCAGTTGTAGTAGATTATGCAGACATTCCAAACTGGGGCCGCTCAACAGTAGTCGGACACGCTGGTAAATTGGTATATGGGGAACTGGCAGGTCGCAAGGTCTTAGCTCTTCAAGGGCGTTTCCATTTCTACGAAGGAAATCCTCTGGAAGTTGTGACTTTCCCAGTACGTGTGATGAAAGTTCTTGGATGCGAAGGTGTCATTGTAACCAATGCAGCTGGAGGTATTGGATTCGGTCCTGGTACTTTGATGGCTATCTCAGACCATATCAATATGACGGGGCAGAACCCATTGATGGGTGAAAACTTGGATGATTTTGGTCCACGTTTCCCTGATATGTCTAAAGCCTATACACCAGAATACCGTGCTACTGCCCATGAAGTGGCTAAGAAACTTGGTATCAAGCTTGATGAAGGTGTCTATATCGGTGTAACTGGTCCGACTTATGAAACCCCAGCAGAAATTCGTGCCTATAAGACATTGGGAGCAGATGCAGTTGGTATGTCTACTGTTCCTGAAGTTATTGTTGCAGCCCACTCTGGCATGAAAGTTCTAGGAATTTCATGTATCACTAACCATGCTGCAGGTTTCCAAGAAGAACTCAACCACGAAGAAGTTGTAGAAGTGACTGAACGTGTTAAAGGCGACTTCAAAGGCTTACTTAAAGCGATTCTTGCAGAATTGTAATCATGTTAAAGGACTTGAGGAGATTTTTTCGAAAGATTCCTTATAATTTTAGATTATTCATAGCAGTAATTCTGCAAGGAATAGTTTCGGGTTTATCTGGTATATTTCTCCATTATCTTTTAGAGATGATGGAGAAGCTAGCTTTTGGTCAGTCAGAGCACCATAGTGGATTTTTGACAGATGGAGTTTCCTCCTCACGGATAGGACTAAGTTTAATAATCGTGGGTCTTAGCTCGTCCTTAGTCTGGTACTTCTTGCAAAAAGGGTCGAAGATTTTTTCCATCAAAGCTCAGATGAAGGATGAGACTTCACAATACAAGCTTCATTTTCTAAAACAGCTATTTCATTCAATTTGGCAGATCATTGCAGTTGGAGGGGGAGCCCCTATTGGCAAAGAAGCTGCACCACGAGAAATTGGAACTCTATTTGCAGGACCAATTGGAAAAATATGTTCTCTCTCTAAGAAGGATCAAATCTTTCTCCTTGCTTGTGGTGCTGGTGCTGGTTTAGCAGCTGTCTATCAGGTTCCATTAACAAGTGTCTTCTTTGTTTTTGAAACCCTAGGAATTGCTCTATCTATTAAACGATTTGTCTTAGTCGGTTTGACTACCTATGTGTCAACCTATACAGCAGGCTTGGTTATTTCAGATCAGGCTCTCTACCAGATTCCAGCTATCACATGGTCATTAAAGGAAATATGGATTATTCCCTTATTACTTCTTTTCTTAACCCCACTGGCTTGGCTTTTTGGTCGCTTAAGTAAAGAAGCGTCTTCAAACAGAATAAAAGATAAACGAATACTTCTCACATTGCCCTCAGCTTTTCTTTTTCTTGTTGGTCTTGCAAGTTCCTTTCCACATCTACTTGGTAATGGACGCATGATGGCTCAGGAAATTTTAAATGGTAGCAGTGGTCAAACAGTGCTTCTCATGTTTTTCCTAAAAGCAGTGGT
>NZ_JAJNSA010000041.1:0-19450 GCF_027497875.1 Streptococcus sp. SM3
TACAGGTGTTCCACTTTGTTCTGCACCTTGAATATCCGCTGTTGTTACATCGTCTCCTTCTGGGTCAGCAGGTACTACTACCGCTGTATAGTCAGCTGTTACAGGTGTTCCGTTTGTATCTTTACGTTGAACTTTGATTGGTGTTCCTTTACCTGTGAATTGTTTATCTGGAGTGAATGTTACTTCTCCAGTTTCTGGATCTACTGTGTAAGTTCCTTCTCCATCAATTGTTACTGAGTCTACTGGTTGACCAGTTTTTGGATCGATTAGTTTAGCTGGCTCTTTAGTATCGATAGGTACTTCTACTTCTTTTCCATCGATTGTTACTTTACCAGGTTTGAATTCAGGAGTTCCTTTTTGTTCTGCTCCTTGAATATCTTTTGTGAATGTATCTACACCTTTTGGTGTTACTGGTTTAACAGTCGGTGTGTAAGTTGCTGTTGTTGGAGTTCCATTCGCATCTTTCGCTTGAACTGTAGCTGGTACTGGAGTACCCGTAAAGTCTTTATTTGGTGTGAATGTTACTTTACCTGTTGTTGGATCGATTGTGTATGTACCAACTTCTTTTCCATTAGCGTCTTTTGCTGGAATTGTTGTTTCGTCAGTTGGTTGTCCAGTAGCTGGATCAATTAATTTAGCTGGTTGTTCAGCATCGATCTTCATAGGAACTTTAGCATCACCTGGTGTGAATGTTGGAGTTCCTTCTTGTGGTTGTCCTTGTGCACCTTCAGTTTTTGTTGGTTTTCCTGTTGGTTCTACTGGAGTGATGTTTGGAGTGTAAGTTGTTGTTACTGGAGTTCCATTTGTATCTTTAGCTCGGATAGTAACTGGTTGTACTTCTCCTGCATATGTTTTATCAGTTGGTGTAAATACCGCAGTTGCTTTACCGTCTACAACTTTAAGTGTATATGTACCGATAACATCTCCTGCTGGGTTTTTAGCTGGTACTGATTCTGCTGGTTGTCCATCTTCACCTAATAATGTAAATGAATTAGGGTCAAGTGGTACTTCTTTTTCAACACCGTTAACAGTTGCTTTACCAGGTTTGAATGTTACTTCTTTAGATTGTTCAACACCTTGTACATCAGTTGTTTCAGCTGGTTCTGCAGTTGGTGTTACACCTACGATAGTTGGAGTGTAAGTTGTGTTTACTTTAGTTCCGTTTTCGTCTTCTGCTTGAACTTTTGCTGGTTGTACTTTACCTTTGTATTCTTTATTCGTTGGTGTGAAGGTTACTTTGTTCGTAGCTGGGTCAATTGTGTATTCCCCTACTTTGTTTCCTTCTGGATCCAAAGCATCTACTGGAGTACCTGGTGCTACTGGGTTACCTGAAGCATCAAGTAGAACCGCTGAGTTAGCTTTGATTGGTACTGATTTTTTCTTACCTTCTACTGTTGTTTCACCAGGTGCAAATGATACAGTTCCATCTTGTGGTTGTCCTTGGATACCTGAAGATTCTGCTGGTGTTGCTGTTGGTGTTACACCTACGATGTGTGGCGTGTAAGTAGTATTTACTTTAGTTCCATTTTTATCTTCAGCTTGAACTTTAGCTGGTGTTACTTTACCAGTGTAAGATTTGTCTGTTGGTGTGAATGTTACTTCACCTGTAGCTGGGTCTACTGTGTATTCCCCTACTTTATTACCTTTTTCATCTAAAGCATCTACTGGTCCAGTTGCTTCTGTTCCATCTGGATTTAATAGTTTTACAGAGTTTTCTTTAATTGGTACTTCTGCATTTCCTGCTGTGAATGTAGGAGTTCCTTTTTGAGTCTCACCTTGTACTCCTGCAGAGTCTGCTGGTTTAGCTGTTGGTTCTACAGCAGTTACTGTTGGAGTGTATTTTGTAGTAGCTGTCGCTGTTACTGGTTGACCATCTTTATCTTGACCTACTGGTGCTGTTAATGTTACGTCAACACCTGAAGCTGTTCCTGTAAATGTTGGAAGTGGTTGGAATGTTACTTCACCTGTTGTTGGGTTGATTGTGTAAGTTCCTTCTCCATCAACCGTTACAGAATCCACTTTAGCGCCAGTTTTTGGATCTACTAATTTAGCTGGGTAAGTAGCACTTGGTGTTACTGGTGTAGCTGAATCACCTTCTGTTTTGAATGTTGGAGTTTTCTTCTGTTCTTTACCTTGTACATCTGTTGATGTTTCAGGATCTGCAGTGATTTCTTTTGGAGTTACTGTTGGAATATAAACAGCATCCATAGTTTTTGTAGCTCCTGCTGAGTGAGTTCCATCATTGATGTTTTCAAGTCCATTTTGAGCTGTTAATGCAGTCCATCCAGTTGATTGACCATTTGAGTCTACTGCACGTAATACGACACCATCAGCTTTACCTACGAAGTTAGCTTCTGGAGTAAATGTAATCTTATCATCTGTTACTGTATATGTACCTTGACCTGCTTTAGTGTAAGTTTTTGTTAATGTTCCGTCTGGATTAACAATCATTACACCTTCAGATTGAACTTTCTTAGTAGTTTCAGCACTGATTACATTACTTTGTTCAGTATACTGAATTTTACCGTATGAGTTGAATGTAGTTTTACCATTGTTAGAACCTAGGTCAGATGCATCGTCACCTAATGGACGTGTTCTGAATTCGATACCTACTGATTGAGTTTCACCTTGTTTACCCGTAGTTTCTTCTTTATCTCCACGTGGTGGGTGAATTACTTGGATTTGGTTATCTTCTACTTCCCCTGAGTATGCAATTCCTACAGCTTTTTCTACTTGAGCTTCATCTTTTGCGATACGAACACGGAAGTTTACTACATCTTTAGTAGTGTCGATTACTTGAGTGTTTGTAAATGTTAATTCTACTGTTTGATCATTTCCTGTTACTGTAGCAATATTAGATTCTTCACCTTTATCAAATTTACCGTTTCCGTTGAAATCAATAAATCCACGCACATAAGCTGGTGCAACTGTACCTGTATAATTATCATTACCATTAGCTGAAGCTCTAACTTTAACTTTATAAGTATTTTCTGGCCCTCTAACTAATTGTACTTCTGGACGACCCGTATCTTTGTTAATATGTACATTTTCTGGAGCAATAAGTTGATCTACACCTTCATCCCCAGTTTCTGTTGCATCATCAGAACCTATTCCACGTACTCTTGTACCTGGTGCAGAGTCGATATCCGCTTTAACTTTACCTAAGTATGGTTGTTGAATTTGTTTAATTGCTTTTGTATCATAATCAATAGATTGAGTTCTTAAGTAGTGTTCAGCCATTCCATAAGATTCTGGAAGATCTCCAAAGTCTGAGAACTTAATACCAATCATAGAAGACTGTTGTCCAGAAGACATGATATAAAATCCTACTTCAGTTACGTTTGCCGTAGATAACACTGGAGTTCCAGATCCGTTTTGATTTATGTAACCTCCAAACACTTGTGAACCTAGACCTGCAGTAGCTGCATCAGGAGTCGCAAATTTTTTACCACTTAGAGCATTATAGAATTTTTCATCTTGCCATTTAAGGATAGCAGTTTTACCACCATTCATATCTTTAAATTGATCAAGAGGCTTATAGGCATTTTTATTAGAACCATATCCAACAATTGAAGCTAAGTCCCATGGAGTACCATCTGTCGTATAAATCTCAGACTCAAGAGGCCCAATATCTTCCCCAGATGTCATAACAATACCAGGTTTTACAGGTTTACCATTATAAGTCGCTGTTACATCGAATTTAACCCCAGCTGCTTGACCATTTTTAGGCTGTCCTGCAGGGTTTGTTCCTGCGATTGTTGTTTTAGCTCTACCAGTTGTTATACCAGAATTAGCAACGTGTGTCCATCTATTTTGAGGATTCGCTCCAAGTCCTGTTGCTCCATTATCTGGGTTAAATTTATTTTCTTTATCCGGTTGATAAGAACTTTCTAAATCAGTTCCCGCTACACGGTTTTTGAATATTTCAGTTGATTCGAACGGTTTCAGTTCTTTAACTTTCATCGTAACAATGTAACCAGGAATCAATTCTTTTGTATATGTAGAACCAATTTGAAGCTGATTATTTGCGTTTAATCCTGTCCATGCACTCGTATCTCCAAAGTCTAACCATTGGATTTGGTCATTTAAGTCTTTAATTTCTTTTAAGTTATTTTCTTTAGTTCTAACTTTTATATCTGATAATGAAGAATAACCATGATCTTCTAACCATTTTTCCCCTGTTTCAGTAGAAGCATCTTTAAGTGCTGTTGTTTGAGCCTCTGCCAAGTTAACTGCAAACTTACCGTCACGGCCGATTTCTGCGTTTTTCAATTCATTGTAAACTGCAAGGATTGATTCATTAAGTCGTTCCAATTGTGCATCTACTTGCTCTTTTGTGACACTCTTATCAGCAAGAAGAGCCTTAGTTTCAGTCAGTACTGCTTGGTTTTTAGCTACCGCTGCTGTAACTGCTGCCTTGTTTTCTTCTTTGACATCTGCCTTAGCAAGCTCAGTTTCAGCCAATTTGTTGGTTACTTCAGCTTCTGATGATACTTGTGTCAGAGTTGTTCTTGCTACTGAAAGAGCTTTTTCAGCTGGAGTTGCTTTCTTTTCAGCTTCAGCTTTCACAGCTTCTTTTTTAGCCGCTTGTTGCTTATCAAAACCAGCAGTATTTGATTCAGTAACTACAGTACTTAATGCTGATACAGTTTCTGCTTGAGCATCTACATCAGCTTGACTAGCATCTGCTTTTGCAAGAGTTGCTTTAGCTGCTGCCAATACTTCCTTAGCTGAGCTCACTACTGTAGCATCTGCATATTTAGCAGTTGAAAGTTTAGACTCCAAAGTAGCAATACTTGCTTCAAGGACAGCTTTATTTACTTTCTTAGTTTCCTGTACTTTAACTTCAGGTTTCGCTTCTTCTACTTTAGTTTCTGGCTTAACGGCTTCCTTCTCTTTATTAGAATCCGCTTGATTTGCTGGGGTAGCAGTTGCTGCTACTGATGCTTCAGCACCTTGAACTTCCGTTGCTGATACCGCACCATTTCCAAGGAACATCAAACCAGCTGCAATTGCTACCGATGCTGCTCCAAAGCTATATTTCCGGATACCATAACGGATGTACTTTTCTACTCTAAAATCTTGTTGTTGCTTGCCCTTCATTTAGACCCACAACCTCCTTTTTTATTTTGATGTTGATTTACAAGTTGTTGATATCGAAAACTCGCAGCTAACCCCAGATAGAACAAATGATGTTAGAAGTATTTTTTTATATCATAAAGTTGTCTACAACATACATCATTATGATATCACATTTTTTAGTCCATAGCAAATAAGATGGCGTATTTTTTATTCTAAATTTAAAATAAATATTTTCCGAAAATAAAATGATTTTCAGACTCTTTAACTTGTATAAGCAGATGTACCAAGCTGTTATAGGTCACATACTATATCTTCGCTTCATTAGTATATTAATTTATATTAACTATACATGTATATTTTATTTCCTTTTTTACAAACTTCCTTCTAATACAGAGTACAATTTACTTGTTTCATTAATTCACTCTCCAGCTCATTAGCTTTATTTTAAATCCCAGTCAATTAAAAGCTCTAGCTAGTTCATAACTCTAAAAATAGCTATCTCTATTTTAGACAGAATGAAATAGATAGCAAGTAACCTTCTATAAAGAAAAACTTTCTGTCTACTTTATTCCCCCTAACTGTGCTATACTTAATTTAGTACATTCTTTGAGATTGGAGCTAGTATGAAAATCCATAAAACTGTGAATCCTGTTGCCTATGAAAACACCTATTACCTGGAAGGTGAAAAATACCTCATCGTTGTCGACCCTGGTAGCCATTGGGAAGCTATTCGTCAGACAATAGAGAACATCAACAAACCTATCTGTGCTATTCTCTTGACCCACGCCCATTATGACCATATCATGAGTTTAGACCTAGTTCGCGAGACTTTTGGAAATCCTCCTGTCTATATCGCAGAGAGTGAAGCCAGCTGGCTCTACACTCCTGCCGACAATCTCTCTGGACTTCCTCGCCACGATGATATGACAGATGTGGTCGCAAAACCTGCAGAGCACACCTTTGCCTTTCATGAAGAATACCAACTGGAGGAATTTCGTTTTACTGTCTTGCCAACTCCTGGTCACTCTATCGGTGGTGTTTCTATCGTCTTTCCTGATGCTCACCTAGTCTTAACAGGGGATGCTCTTTTCCGAGAAACAATCGGACGGACCGACCTTCCTACTGGTAGCATGGAGCAACTCCTTCATAGCATCCAGACCCAACTCTTCACCCTGCCAAACTATGACGTCTATCCAGGGCATGGTCCAGCTACTACTATTGCTCACGAAAAGACCTTCAATCCTTTTTTCTAGCTAGCAAAAAACCAAGGAATTTTTTATCCTTGGTTTTTGTGTACTGCTATTCAATTCTCCATTCTTTGATTTTAGAATCTAGTCTAGTATTGAATTTCATCGAATACTAGTTGACTGGCTGAAATTCTTTCCATTCAAATTTAGCTAAATCAAGTTCATTAGAAGAAATCCCTAAGATTTGCTCTGGCTTTTGATCACTACCTATTTGAAAGATTCCTTCTTTAATCTTCTGTACTCCGTCTTTATCAAAAGCATATAGACTTAAGTTCATTTCTGGTCGTGTTGACTGCCAGTCTGCATATCTGACTTGACCATTTTCATAGATAACTAAACTGGAACGAAAACCACCTGCAGAAGCTACATAAGCTGTATGGAGCAACTTGGGTTGTTTATTCTCTAAATAGTAAATGGCCCCTATATATTTTTTATCTCCAATAATCAATTCATCCTGACCATCCTTATTTAAATCAGCAAACACATAATGAAGACTAGCTGGTTTATCGTAGGTGCTTAGTGTAAAGATATAGCCATACTCTTCAGAAAAAATCTTGTTCTGTTTCAACTTTTCATACAAGGATTCTCGGTCGCCACTACTTAAAAGTGCCTGATAGTGATTGTACCGCTCTATTACTTCCTTGTACAAATCTTTTCCTGTTTCGCTTTTCGTTTCCATTGTTGTTGACGGCGTTGCCATTGAAGAACTTGTACTAGTTTGGCTCTCTGACTTCGTAGAGCTTTCCTTCTGTTCCTCTTTGGTAGAAGATGATTGTGTTGCCGAAGGTTCTATTTTTTCATCTTTTTTGTTTGCACCACAAGATGCTAAAACAAAAATAGTAAGAATAACTGAAAATATCATTAAAAATTTCTTCATATTAATCTCTTTATCCCATTCTTTGAAAATTTTACCATTATCTTCGATTCATTACCAAATAATGACGCGCTCTTCTGGTGAACGCCACATACCGTCGCCTTCTTTGACATCATAGGTTGTAAAGAAATCATCAAAGTTTGGTACTTGTACATTGACACGGAGTTTCGCTGGTGCGTGCACATCGACGCTAGCCAAGAGTTTCATAAATTCTGGACGACCTTTCATGCGCCAAATACGACCAAAGTTGTAGAAGAATTCTTCTGCTGAGAAGTCTAGTTCTCTCTTGGCTGCTTCAAGTGCTGCAGCGATTCCTCCCAAGTCAGCCACGTTTTCTGAGACAGTCAATTTGCCGTTGATGGTTGCTCCATAAGAATCCTGTCCATCAAATTGGTCAATGACTTTTTGTGTTTTCTCCTTGAAGGCAGCATAGTCACTCTCTGTCCACCAATCCTTGAGACTACCATTTTCATCAAAGGAAGCTCCGTTGGTGTCAAAGGCGTGGGAAATTTCATGGGCAATAACCGCCCCAATACCACCGTAGTTAGCAGAAGATGACTGATGCAAGTCATAGAAAGGAGCCTGTAAAATGGCTGCTGGGAAGACAATCAAGTTCTTCTGTGGATTGTAGTAGGCATTGACCATATGAGCAGGCATGCCCCATTCCTTGTAGTCTACAGGCTGGTTCCACTTGCTCCAACTGTGCTTGATTTCTACACGCGCAAAGGCTAGAGCATTGTCAAAAAGACTAGCATTTTCATCCACTACCTTGTCCTTGTAGCGTTCTGGCAATTCTTCTGGGTAACCGATGTAAGGCTTGATAACATTGAGTTTGACGATGGCCTTGTCACGAGTTTCAGGAGTTAGCCAGTCATTTTTAGCCAAGCGTTCCTTATAGACATCAATCATGGTTGCCACTTTTTTCTCCACATCTGCCTTGGCCTCTGGAGAGAATTTTTCATGGGCATACCAGAGACCCAAGGCTTGTTTGAAAGGACCTTGTGCTAGCTGGTAGGCTGCCTTGACCTTGTCTTTGGCTTCTGGAACTCCTGAAAGCGCACGGCTATAGGCACCTGACAAGACACGAATTTCTTCTGTTAAATAGCTGGTTGAGAGATTCACAACACTTAAAATTAAGGTTGCCTTGAGGAGAGGCCAAGCCTCTTCACTATAGAATTGGTCTGCTGCTTGCCAGAAACGTTCCTCGTCTACGATAACCTTGTCTGGTACTTGTCCAAGAACGGCTTGGAAGAAGTCATCCAAAGGTAGGGCAGGCGCAAATTTCTTGAAATCTTCGTAATCATATGGATGGTAAAGTTTAGCATACTCTGAACTTTCTTCATTAGAAAGCACCACTGCTGCAATTCGGCGATCCAATTCAAGTCTTTTCTCTAGCAAGTCTTCAATTTCTGCATCAGAGAAATCATAAGCCTTGAGAAGATTTGCGCTGCTTTCTTTCCAAAGAGTCAAGAGCTCTTCGCGCTGAGGATGGTCTTCTGCATAGTAGGTCGTATCTGGCAGGATCGTGCTTGGAGCACTGGCCCATAGAACATTGATTCTTGCATCCATAAAGTCTGGCGATACACCAAAAGGAAGGAAGTTAGGTTTTCCTGCAAGTTCAAACTCTGCTAGTCTAGCTGTAAAATCCGCAAAAGTCTCCAACTCTTGGAATTCTTTAAGGAGTGGTAAGACAGGTGTGATACCGTCAGCTTCTCTCTTATCAAAATCACGAACTAGGCGGTGGTATTTGACAAAGTTTGCCAAGATAGGATCCTCAGGCACCTCTTCTCCTGCCAACCACTTGTCTGTTGTCGCCAACATCAAGTCTTCAATTTCCTGGTCTAAATCAACAAAACCTCCTGTTTGAGACTTATCTGCTGGGATTTCAGCTGTCTTCTGCCATTCTCCATTGATTGCATCATAAAAATCATCTTGATAACGTGTCATCTTGTTCTCGCTTTCATTTTTTAAGTTATTGCTAGCTTAACAAAAATTGCTTGGGAATGCAATTAAAAATGGACTTTCCTTTTTCATCATTTTTCAGTTATTATTTTAAATTTTTCAAAAATTAACTTGACTTAATTTTTTTTTTAAGGTATATTAAGAGTTAGGAGGAATATAAGTTTATGATACGTATCGAAAACCTCAGTGTCTCCTACAAAGAAACGTTGGCACTTAAGGATATTTCACTAGTGCTCCAAGGACCAACAATTACCGGAATCATTGGTCCAAACGGTGCCGGAAAATCAACATTATTAAAAGGTATGCTGGGAATTATCCCACATCAAGGTCAGGCATTTCTCGATGACAAGGAAGTTAAAAAATCCTTACACCGAATTGCCTATGTCGAACAAAAAATCAATATCGACTACAACTTTCCCATCAAGGTCAAGGAATGCGTCTCGCTAGGACTCTTTCCCTCTATCCCTCTCTTTCGCAGTTTAAACGCTAAACATTGGAAAAAAGTAGAGGAAGCCCTTGAAATCATCGGCCTAGCTGACTACGCAGAACGGCAAATCAGTCAACTGTCTGGAGGTCAATTCCAGCGGGTCTTGATTGCCAGATGCTTGGTGCAGGAAGCCGATTATATCCTCTTGGATGAACCCTTTGTTGGGATTGACTCTGTCAGTGAGGAAATCATCATGAATACGCTGAGAGATTTGAAAAAAGCTGGGAAGACGGTTCTCATCGTCCACCACGATCTCAGCAAGGTTCCCCACTACTTCGATCAAGTCTTACTTGTCAATCGAGAAGTGATCGCCTTTGGTCCGACCAAAGAAACCTTTACCGAAACCAATCTCAAAGAAGCTTACGGTAATCGACTCTTTTTCAATGGAGGTGACCTATGATTGCAGAATTTATCGATGGATTGCAAAAATTCCATTTCCTACAAAATGCCTTGATAACAGCTATTGTCGTCGGGATCGTAGCTGGAGCTGTGGGATGTTTCATCATTCTACGCGGGATGTCACTCATGGGAGATGCTATTTCACATGCTGTCTTACCAGGTGTAGCCCTCTCCTTCATCTTGGGCCTTGACTTCTTTATCGGAGCCATTGTCTTTGGATTGCTAGCTGCTATCATCATTACCTACATCAAGGGGAACTCGATTATCAAAAGCGATACCGCCATCGGCATTACCTTTTCTTCTTTCTTAGCCCTCGGTATCATCTTGATTAGTGTCGCTAAAAGTTCAACTGACCTTTTCCATATCCTTTTTGGTAATATCTTGGCCGTCCAAGATACGGATATGTTTATTACTATGGGTGTTGGGGCAGTCATTCTCTTGTTAATCTGGATTTTCTTCAAGCAACTCTTGATCACTTCCTTTGATGAACTCTTGGCTAAAGCCATGGGAATGCCTGTCAATTTCTATCACTACCTTCTCATGGTACTCCTGACTCTTGTGTCTGTGACAGCCATGCAAAGTGTCGGAACTATCCTGATTGTAGCCATGCTGATTACCCCAGCTGCAACTGCTTATCTGTATGCTAATAGCCTGAAAAGCATGATTTTCCTTTCCTCAACCTTTGGAGCTACAGCTTCAGTTTTGGGACTCTTTATCGGCTATAGCTTTAACGTTGCGGCAGGTTCTAGTATCGTGCTTACAGCTGCTAGTTTCTTTCTAATTAGCTTCTTTATCGCTCCAAAACAACGATATTTGAAACTGAAAAATAAACATTTGTTAAAATAAGGGGCAAAACCCCAATAAATTGGAGGATCTAATGAAAAAATTAGGTACATTACTCGTTCTCTTTCTTTCCGTCATTGCTCTTGTAGCATGTGCAAGTGGAAAAAAAGATGCAGCTTCTGGTCAAAAACTAAAAGTTGTTGCTACAAACTCAATCATCGCTGATATTACTAAAAATATTGCTGGTGACAAGATTGATCTTCACAGTATCGTTCCTGTTGGTCAAGACCCACACGAATACGAACCACTCCCTGAAGACGTTAAGAAAACATCTCAAGCTGATTTGATTTTCTACAACGGTATCAACCTTGAAACAGGTGGCAATGCTTGGTTTACAAAATTGGTAGAAAATGCCAAGAAAACTGAAAACAAAGACTACTTTGCAGTCAGCGAAGGCGTTGATGTTATCTACCTTGAAGGCCAAAACGAAAAAGGCAAAGAAGACCCACACGCTTGGCTCAACCTTGAAAATGGGATGATTTTTGCTAAAAACATCGCAAAACAATTGAGCGCTAAAGACCCTAGCAACAAGGAATTCTACGAAAAAAATCTCAAAGAATATACTGATAAGCTAGACAAACTTGACAAGGAAGCTAAGGAGAAATTTAACAACATCCCTGCTGAGAAAAAACTCATTGTAACCAGCGAAGGATGCTTCAAATACTTCTCTAAAGCCTACGGTGTCCCAAGTGCCTATATTTGGGAAATTAATACTGAAGAAGAAGGAACTCCTGACCAAATCAAGACCTTGGTTGAAAAACTTCGCCAAACAAAAACTCCTTCCCTCTTTGTAGAATCAAGTGTGGATGACCGTCCAATGAAGACTGTTTCACAAGATACAAACATCCCAATCTACGCACAAATCTTTACTGACTCTATCGCAGAACAAGGTAAAGAAGGCGACAGTTACTACAACATGATGAAATACAACCTTGACAAGATTGCTGAAGGATTGGCAAAATAATACTCTGAAAAACGTCATTCTCTCATGAGCTGGCGTTTTTTCTATGCCCATATTTCCGGTCAAATCATTGGAAAATTCCGACTGTTTCAGCTAAAATGGAAGAAAAAAGATTGGAGTATCCTATGGTAACTTTTCTCGGAAATCCTGTGAGCTTTACAGGTAAACAACTACAAGTCGGCGACAAGGCACTTGATTTTTCACTTACTACAACAGACCTTTCTAAAAAATCTCTGGCTGATTTTGATGGAAAGAAAAAAGTCTTGAGTGTCGTGCCTTCTATCGATACAGGCATCTGCTCAACTCAAACGCGTCGTTTTAATGAAGAACTGGCTGGACTGGACAACACAGTCGTATTGACTGTTTCTATGGACCTACCATTTGCCCAAAAACGTTGGTGTGGTGCTGAAGGCATTGAAAATGCCATCATGCTCTCAGACTATTTCGACCATTCCTTTGGACGTGATTATGCCCTCTTAATCAATGAGTGGCACCTATTGGCACGCGCAGTTTTTGTCCTCGATACTGACAATACTATTCGCTACGTTGAATACGTGGACAATATCAACTCTGAACCAAACTTCGAAGCCGCAATTGCAGCTGCTAAAGAACTAAATTAGAAGCCATTGTGGCAGATAGCTAGAGAAATCTAGCTTTTTTTGATATACTAGATAAAGATATTAGACAAGAGGAAACGAATGACCCCGAATAAAGAAGATTATCTAAAGTGTATTTATGAAATTGGCATAGATTTGCATAAGATTACCAACAAGGAAATTGCGGCTCGTATGCAAGTCTCTCCCCCTGCCGTAACTGAAATGATTAAACGGATGAAGAGCGAAAACCTCATCCTCAAGGACAAGGAATGCGGCTATCTACTGACTGACATCGGCCTCAAACTGGTCTCTGAGCTCTATCGTAAGCACCGTTTGATTGAAGTTTTTCTAGTCCATCATTTAGACTATACGAGTGACCAGATTCACGAGGAAGCTGAAGTCTTGGAACACACTGTCTCTGATTTATTCGTGGAGAGACTAGAAAAATTACTTGGATTCCCCAAGACCTGCCCTCACGGAGGAACTATTCCTGCCAAGGGAGAACTCTTAGTTGAAATCAATAACCTGCCACTAGCTGACATCAAGGAAGCTGGCGCCTACCGCCTGACTCGGGTGCACGATAGTTTTGACATTCTCCATTATCTGGACAAGCACTCACTTCACATCGGTGACCAACTCCAAGTCCAGCAGTTTGATGGCTTTAGCAATACCTTCACTATCCTCAGTAAAAACGAGGATTTACAAGTAAGTATGGACATTGCCAAACAACTCTATGTCGAAAAAATCGACTAATTTCTCAAGCACCCTACCAACCCTGAAAGTTTTATTTTCAGGGTTTTATTTCTATCATTTGATTTTACTTTCATTTAGTTGTAGAATATTTGTAAAAAAAAAGAAAGATAGTTTAACCTATGAAAAAATCACTAAAAATTTTTGCGACATCCAAATGGTTTGATCTCTTCGGCGTTGCTTTGGTCGTTGGGATTGCGATTGCATCTGGTTACCTCAACTCCCGCCTCGATAAATTTGTAGACTGGGGACCATGGACAGCACTTGTACCCTTTGGATTGATTTCCGTAACCAACGTTGGGATTTCCATGTTATCCACTCGTTTCACGGGAAAATTAAGCAAATGGGGAAATTACTTTGGTATTGTTAATACCATTTTGTCCGGTGCTATTGATTATATCCTTGGAAATAAGGCGGCTATTATCACCTATCCCGTCACCTTCCTCATTTATACCTTTGCTATTAAGAAATGGGAAGCTTCGCAAGAAGGCAGACCCAACCAAATGAGCCAAAAACAGGTAAAATTGGCGGCCATCATCATTTCAATCATCGCCTTCCTCTTTGCCTTTGTGACAAACTATATCGGATATGGGGGCAAGATGAATCTCCTTGCCTACGTAACAACTATTGCCTTTGCACTGTCCCTCATTGCCAATGCTTTTAACGCATTGAAACTAACAACTCAGTGGGGCTTCTGGTTGATTTACAATTTCGTTCAGCTGACAAAAGCTGGTATTCAAGGAAACTTTGCCAATATCGGAAAATACATCTTTTATATCCTCAATGCAATCGGAGCTTTATTTGTCTGGAATGATGAAGAAGTTAGGTAATAGAAGAAAACTTAAATAAAAAAACAAGTCGACTTAAGAGAATCTCCCTTCTGCTATTTTTATCATTTTACTTGTAACTCCCATTCTTTTGGAGTAGAATGAAGCTAGATAAAAGAGGGAGGTCATCTTATGAAAAATCTCTTTAGAATCCATTTTATAGCAATTGCAGTCATCGATTTGCTACTATTTGCATTTTTTAGCACTAGACCCGAGACATCTTTGGAGTGGCTCTTGCTCTCTGGTTTTATTTTCCTCCTTACTCAAGGACTCCTGTTATTTCGCTTGCTTGTCCAACTCAAACATCAATTCACTGAGATTTATCCTCAAATCAATAAAAAGATTCGCTTCTACTATTTAGGGGTTCTCTCCATTGATTTTCTATTTTTTGTCCTTTTAGCCTTCGTTAGTTCTCATCGTTTTTCATCTCTTATGCCAATCATCACTGCTTGCCATTCTACTTTTTATTATAAGACAGCTGGCCACCTAAGAGAAAACTATCCAGACTTTTACGACAAACATATCTCTTTATGGGAGTGTCTCTAAGGAAAAGGAGGTTTTATCATGAAGAAAATCATCTACATCAAAACCATTCAACTCCTTGTCATCGATGGAATTATGCTGGCATTTTTGACATTTAAAGGGGGACTTACTTGGGATTGGATTTTGATTTATAGCGGTTGGCTCATTTTCTTTCATCCTGTGCTATTGACCTATCTTTCCAACCAACTTTGTGACCACTTTAGTCACCTCTATTCCCAGATTAGACCAAGATTCTGGGGTTTTACCTTACAAATCCTCCTATGGGATATCCTGATGATTCTCTCCTTGCTGTTTTTAAGGGGTATCCCACTTTTCCTTCAGGGAACTCTCCTAATCATAGGTCATCTCATCCCTTCCTATCGCATAAGCCAAAGCCTGAAAAGAGATTTCCCCAAGGCCTATCAGAAACAGATTTCATTTTGGAGTATTTTGTAATAGATAAGAAAGACCAAGCCGGCTGGGCTTGGTCTTTCTTATCTATTTTTCGTATCAAGGATAATGGTGACTGGTCCGTCATTGACCAGCTCAACCTGCATGTCCGCACCAAAGATACCTGTCTGAACGGGCACTTCTTGCGCTAATTTTTGATTGAAAGCGTCATAGAAGTCTGATGCCATATCAGGCTTGGCTGCACCTGTAAAGGCTGGACGATTGCCTTTCTTAGTGTCTGCAAAGAGGGTAAACTGAGAAATAGAAAGGATTTGTCCTTCAATATCTTTGACAGACAGGTTCATCTTGCCTTCTGCGTCTGAAAAAATCCGCATGTTGACAAGCTTCCTCACAGCATAGTCCAAATCTTCCTCTTGGTCCTCTGGTCCAACACCAACCAGCAATAGGAGCCCCTGATTGATTTTTCCCTGAACCTGACCTTCGATACTCACTTGGGCTTTTGTAACCCGTTGGATAATGATTTTCATAATAGCCTTTCTAGTAAGAGCTAGGGCAATTAGCCGTTGGTCCGTTTTACAGAATAGACTTCTGGCACACTCTTAATCTTGTCCACGACCGAAGTCAGTGTCGAGAGGTTGGCAATGCCAAAGGATACATGGATATTAGCAAACTTCATATCCTTGGTTGGTTGGGCGTTGACTGTCGAGATATTCTTGGTTGTGTTTGAAAGAACTTGCAGTACATCGTTCAACAGTCCTGTACGGTTGAGACCATAGATATCGATATGAGCCATATACTCCTTATTTGAGTTTGAATACTGATCTTCCCACTCCACATCAAGGAGACGTTGCTCGTAGTTTTCTTGGGCACGCAGGTTCATACAGTCCACACGGTGAATAGCTACACCACGACCCTTGGTAATGTAGCCGACAATATCATCACCAGGAACAGGATTACAACACTTAGCAATCCGCACTAGGAGACCTGAGGCACCTTCAATGACCACTCCACCCTCATGCTTGACCTTGAGGGTTTCTTTGTTCTCAACCTTGACCTCGCCACCTTTGACAAGTTCTTCTGCTTCCGCCTTAGCCTTGGCACGTTCTTCTTCACGGCGTTCTTTTTCAGTCAGACGGTTAAAGACAGTAATAGCACCGATTTCGCCAAAACCAATGGCCGCAAAGAGAGATTCTTCTGTCTTGTAGCTGGTCTTTTGCAGAACTTGGTCCATATGGCGCTTGTCCATGAATTTATTGGCCACATAGCCATTTTCTTGGAACTGGGCCATCAGCATTTCACGACCCTTGTTGACAGACAATTCCTTATCTTGGTTTTTAAAGAACTGACGAATCTTGTTGCGGGCCTTGCTGGTCTTGACCATATTGAGCCAATCACGGCTTGGCCCAAAGGAGTTAGGGTTGGTGACAATTTCAACCTGATCCCCTGTCTTGAGCTTGGTTGTCAGTGGAACCATACGACCATTGACCTTGGCACCAGTTGCTTTTTCCCCGACTTTTGTATGGATTTCATAGGCAAAGTCAATCGGTCCTGAATCTTTTGGAAGGGAACGGACAGCTCCATCTGGAGTAAAGACATAAATCTCCTCAGCCAGATAGTTTTCCTTAACTGAATCGACAAATTCCTTAGCATCATCAGCCTGATCTTGGAGTTCCATCATCTCCTTGATCCAGTTCATTCCAATGGCTGATTCCTTGCTGTTGACCTGCCCCTTAATACCTTTCTTATAAGCCCAGTGAGCCGCAACCCCGTACTCTGCCACCTCGTGCATTTCCTTGGTCCGAATCTGGAATTCAATCGGTCCTTTTGGTCCATAGACAGTCGTATGGATAGACTGATAACCATTGGCCTTGCGGTTAGCGATATAGTCTTTGAAACGACCTGGCATTGGTTTCCAGAGTTCATGCACATAACCAAGCATGGCATAAACATCACTTTGGGTATCCAAAATACAACGAATGGCAATCAGGTCATAGATTTCCTCAAAACGCTTTCTCTTATCCTGCATTTTGCGGAAAATCGAGTAAATATGCTTGGGACGACCGTAAATCTTCCCATTTAGATGACGAACTGTCGTATATTCCTCTAATTTTGTGACTACCTCATCCACCAAGACTTCACGCTCTCTGCGCTTTTCCTTCATCATATGAGTAATCTTGTAAAACTCCGTTGGATTGAGATAACGGAAAGATAGGTCCTCTAATTCCCATTTGACACTGGAAATCCCCAAACGGTGGGCAAGTGGGGCATATATTTCCATGGTTTCTTTGGAAATACGCTCCTGCTTATCTTTTCGAAGGTGTTTCAGGGTCCGCATATTGTGCAAGCGGTCAGACAGTTTGACCAAGATAACACGGATGTCCTCAGACATGGCCATGAGCATCTTGCGATGATTTTCCGCTAATTGTTCCTCGATTGATTTGTACTCGACCTTACCAAGCTTGGTAACCCCATCAACGATTACCCGCACATCAGGGCCAAACTCTCTTTCCAAATCGTCCAAGGTCGCATCTGTATCTTCTACTACATCATGCAAGAAACCACAAGCTACCGTTACAGCATCCAATTTGAGCTTAGCTAAAATACCTGCCACTTGGATGGGGTGGATGATATAAGGCTCACCTGATTTGCGGTATTGACCACTATGGCATTCCACCGCATAGACCAAGGCCTTATGGACAAAATGGACATCCTCTTCCTTTAAATATTCTTTTGTTAAAGCGACAACTTCTTCGCCTGTTAAATTCACTTCTTTTGGCATCTCTACTCTCCAATTCTTCCTACCATTTTATCACTTTTTTAAGAATATGAAAACTAGAAAATTCCCTCTCAATCAATCCACATCTCAAAAAAACACTGCCAGATTTCTAGCAGTGTTTTGAGTTTCGTTTATCTTAGTAAACTGTTTTTTCAGTTTCTACATCGAAGAAGTGTGCTTTGTTCAAGTCAAATCCAAGTTCAACTGTTGCACCTGTTTGCAAGTAGTCACGAGCATCAACTTTAGCAACGAATTCATCTTTACCAACTTGGCAGTATAGGTGAGATTCTGAACCAAGCAATTCTGATACAGAGATAGTTGCTTTCACAACTGATTCTGGGAATGTTTCAAGGAAAGCAGGTTCTGCGTTCACGTCTTCTGGACGGATACCGAAGATCAATTCTTTACCTTCGTAACCTTTATCGCGAAGAACTTTCAAAGCACCTTCTGGAACTTTCAAGTTAAAGGCGTCACCAACGATGTGGTCACCGATCAATTTTACGTTGATGAAGTTCATAGCTGGGCTTCCGATGAATCCTGCTACGAATTTGTTAACTGGGTTTTTGTAAACTTCTTGAGGAGTACCGATTTGTTCTACACGTCCGATAGTACCAGTACCAGCAGGGTTTTTAGTAGCTGACATGATAACGATACGGTCTGCAAGTGTCATCGCTTCTGTTTGGTCGTGAGTTACGTAGATAGTTGTAGCTCCGATACGACGGTGGATTTTAGCGATTTCAGCACGCATGGATACACGAAGTTTCGCATCCAAGTTTGACAAAGGTTCGTCCATCAAGAACACTTTTGCATCACGGACAATGGCACGACCCATGGCAACACGTTGACGTTGACCACCTGAAAGGTCAGCTGGTTTACGATCCAAGAATTCTTTCAAACCAAGGATTGCTGCTGCTTCTTGCACACGTTTGTCGATGTCTTCTTTGCTGTATTTACGCAATTTCAAACCGAAAGCCATGTTGTCATAAACAGTCATGTGTGGGTAAAGAGCGTAGTTTTGGAATACCATGGCGATATCACGGTCTTTTGGAGCTACGTCGTTGACAACCACGCCATCGATAGATGCAGTACCTTCTGTGATGTCTTCAAGACCAGCAATCATACGAAGAGTTGTTGATTTACCACATCCTGAAGGACCTACGAAAACGATAAATTCTTTGTCTTTGATGTCCAAGTTGAAGTCTTCAACTGAGTAGTGTTCGCTATTTGGATATTTTTTGTAAATGTTTTTAAGATTCAATTCTACCATGAGGTGAACTCCTTTTGTCTTTTGATAGTTTTATTATAGATGAAAACGCTTTACTTTTCTATGGCAAGGTGACCAAAAAAATAAAAAAGTTCTGTGCAACTTGCACAAAACTTTATAAAATATCTGGTAAAATCAACTGATAACACAAGGTCAGGTCAGTCAATTCCTTCAACTGAAGCCCTGTCAATTCTTCCCATTTATCAATCTTGTATTGGAGAGAATTGCGGTGCAGATAGAGTTGCTGGGCTGTTTTAGTGAGAACAGCACTATTTTCCCAAAGAGAGAGAACAATCTCCTGAATCTGGTCTTGATCCAAAATCATCTGGTGTAGACACTCCTTTATTGCCTTCAAGTCCACGAGCCTTTCTCCCATACTCCAAAGATAAAGCTGAGAAAAGGTATGAACACCTTGGTGACCATGACGCCACCAAGTCTTAAACAAATCG
>NZ_JAJNSA010000042.1:0-19172 GCF_027497875.1 Streptococcus sp. SM3
ACCAAAGAGACGTTATAAAGAGTTTGAGTTTGGGAATGAGTGGGAACAATTAAAGTTAGGAGATCATGCTAATATTTTAACAGGTGGAACACCGAATACTTCTATACCTAGTTATTGGGAACCAAAAGAGATTCCCTGGATGTCGTCAGGAGAAGTTAATAGGAGGCGACTTGATAAGACTGATAATATGATTTCCAAGGATGGAATTCAGAATTCTAGTGCTCGTTGGGTGAAGAAACATTCAATTCTTATTGCATTAGCTGGACAAGGAAAGACACGAGGAATGGTTGCCGTTAATAATATTCCGTTAACAACAAATCAATCAGTTGCTGCAATTGAACCAGATAAAGCCCTTAACTATGAATTTGTCTTTCAGAATTTATTTAGACGTTATGACGAGCTCCGTCGGATATCATCTGGAGATGGAACTCGTGGAGGATTGAACAAGCAAATAGTTTCCGATATTTTAATTTCAAGTCCAAATATTGCTGAGCAAAAAATGATTGGTGCTTTTTTTGAGACTTTAGACTCTCTCATCACCCTCCATCAGCATAAACTAGACAAATTGAAAAATCTCAAGAAATCTTATCTTGCTGAATTCTTCCCCGCAGAGGGCGAACGAATACCAAAACGTCGTTTCCCTGGTTTTGAAGGGGAATGGAAACAGAGGAAATTAGGAGAAATCCTTGTAACAGTACCATATAAGAAATTCATGAAAGTGCCTAAATCAAGTGGACAGTTTGAAGTAATTCAACAAGGTTATGATTCAATAATAGGTTTTGCTGATGGTTTTCCTTGCAACGAGTTTGAAGATGTTGTCATTTTTGGGGATCATACTTTATCTTTATATAAACCACAAAAACCATTTTTTGTAGGTACTGATGGAGTTCGAATATTAAAGGGGAAGAGCACAATCGTTGGTTACTATTTGTATGCGTTATTGGAACGATATAAGCCTAAGAATGAAGGATATAAAAGATACTATGGAATTCTGACCAATGTAGAAGTTGCCATAACTAATAATCCAATTGAGCAGAACAAAATTGCTTCATTATTCCAAAAACTAGACAAATCTATCTCTCTTCAACAACAAAAACTAGATAAACTAAAAAATTTGAAAAAAGCATACTTGAATGAACTCTTTGTCTAAGGATATAGGAAATCATTCTAGAAAGGAAACCCTATGGGTCGTACCAACAAAGATGCCTCCGAAAAATATTTTCAGGATGAATTTGTAAAAGAATTAACCAAGTTCAGATGGCAAGCTCCAGATAAACTGAATGGTAATCTTCATAAAGTGACTGTTCAGGATTTGATTGATAACTGGAGAAGTGAACTTAATCGTATTAATGCCGATGTCCTAGAAGGTGTCGCACTGACAGATAGCGAATTTGAACAAGTCCTATCTAAAGTCAATCAGATTTCAAACAGTTATGAAGCTGCAAAAATTCTATCTATCGAAGGTTCAACTGGAAAGATTGACGGCATTTATCGGGATGCTCATCCAGAAGTTACTCGTAAACAAATTACACTGACCATCTTGAAAAAAGCGCAAGTCAGTGGTGGAGATTCGAGTTACCAGATTGCTCGTGAAGTATCAACCCCTAACAGCAATCGTTTTGACCTTGTGCTTCTCATTAACGGCTTACCACTGATTAATATCGAACAAAAACGAAGTGACAAGAGCTTAGATGAAGCTTTTGGTCAGTTCAAACGTTATTACGCAGATGGAGAATATACCAACAACTTCATGGCCTTCTCACAGATGATGGTCGTAACAACAGATATTGAAACTCGCTATTTTGCGACACCTAAATCCGTCAAGGATTTCAACCCTGCTTTCGTTTTTCATTGGTCAGTAACTCAAAAGGGCCAAGAAAACGGGAAGCACTTGGGTCAACGTGTATTAACAGATTATAGAGATGTTATCGAACATTTCTTGATGGTTCCTATGGCTCATCAGATGGTGGGAGACTATCTCATTATTGATGAAGATCCTGACAATGAAGAAAATCGTCGCCATATGTTGATGCGTCCCTATCAGGTCTATGCTCTTCAGGCGGTTGAGAAAGCAGCATTTGGTTGGGATAATCCAGATAAGATTCCGCACGGTGGTTTTGTCTGGCATACAACAGGTTCAGGAAAGACCATTACTAGCTTTAAAACGGCTCAGTTTCTAGCAACCCGTACAGAGTTTGATAAAGTGGTATTCTTGCTAGATAGACGAGATTTAGACGAACAAACTTCAAAAGCCTTTAAAGCTTATTCCGTTTATGAGTCCGTAGATGTTGATGGGACAAAGAGTACCTACCAATTGAGAAAACAACTCACTTCTCCTAAGAGTGGTATTGTAGTAACGACTACCTTCAAACTGAACATTTTGGTAAATGAGTTGCTTGAAGCACAGGACCATCGATTATCAGATAAAAAAATTGTCTTTATTATCGATGAAGCCCATCGAACTACCATGGGAGATATGATGGGGACCATTAAAGATTATTTCTTTAAAAATAGTTTGTTCTTTGGTTTTACAGGAACTCCTTTGTTTGATGAAAATAAGGTGAAGGGTAAAATTAATGAACGTAGTGAAGTCATTAATACCACCGAAAAACTGTTCGGCCCACTCTTACACCAATATACAATTGATGAAGCTATTGCAGATGGAAATGTCTTAGGTTTCCATGTTGACTACATCAATACAGGTGAGTTTAGAAGCTATGAAGATCTCCGTGAGCAACTGATTGAAATTTTGGTGGCAAGATATCCAAACAAAGAACAAAGAGAGATTGAACGACAAGTTCAACAATGGACTGAGTTTGAAGTAGAAAAGAACGCTGCAAAAGAAGGACTATTATTCTACCAAGATAAGTATCATGTTCCAAAAGTGGTAGAAGAAATCCTTGCCGGCTGGAAATCGCAATCTCAACAGGGAGAATTCAATGCGATTTTAACGGTTGCTTATAAAGAACGTGTAATTCATTATTACCACGAATTTAAAAAACAAATCGCAGAAAGATTCCAGGAAGGTGATACTAATCCCAATATTGCAATGACTTTTAGTTTTGGGAACGAAAATGACCCCGACAATGTCGCTAATGAAGTTGTCGAGGAAATGTTTGAAGATTATGCAGGAATTACTGGTATTAAGTTCATAATTGGAGATAAAGTTCGTGGTGAGAATGCCTATTTTGAAGATATTACTGCTCGTGCGAAAAGAGGTGGGAGTGGTAGAAATCCTAAAAATATCGATATCTTAATTGTCGCAGACCAATTACTAACTGGATACGATGCTAAACGCTTAAATACTCTTTATGTTGATAGAGCGTTAGAGCTTCAAGGTTTGATTCAAGCATATTCTCGTACGAATCGTGTATTTGGTTCTGCTAAGGAATTTGGAACGATAATTAATTTCCAATTTCCTAGGATCACAGAATCTCTTGTAAATAATGCCCTTCGCTTGTATGGAAGTGGAGGGAAAAATAGCAGAGTTCTGGTTAAGAAATATTCTGATGCAGTAATTGAATTGGCTGATAAATTCGCCTATTTAAAAGCTGAGTTAGAAGATCCTACAAATTGGGCTTCTATTAAAGATGATGAAGAGAAAAAGGTACTCTTTAAAAAAGCATTCACCAAAGCAGCAACACAGTTAGGTAAAGTGAAACAATATTATGAGTTTTCTTGGGACGATGAAGCGTTTGGGATGACAGAGCATACATGGTTACAGTATATTGGGGCGTATAAGAATCTATTCCCTAAAGAACCTGCCCCGACTGGTATAATAATTGATAATATAGTTGGGAAGACAAAAATTCAAGGGACCCAGGTTATTGATGCACAAAGCATATTTACACTAATTGATAAACAGACATCAAGTAAGGATGGAGTGTTAGTTATCAATGATAATAACCTAATCTTGATATTGGAACAAATACAAGAACTCAGTAATTTAGGAGAGAACGAACTTGCCGAGTCTCTTAAAACCTTTATTAATGAGGAATTGGTTCCAGGACATTTATCTGCAGATACACACTTTGACACAGCTTTCAATGTATGGCAGGAAAACAAACAAAAGAATCTTGTCGAAGAATTTGCATCTGAGTGGGGACTAGACAGTCAGCTACTCACCAAATCTTTAAAGGCTTATGACTTGAAAAAACCAGATGAAGTTCCCTTCCGTGAAGACATCGTAAAAACACTCGATGCAACTAAAGCAACAAATCAATTTGCCGGAAGCAAACTTAAACTCAACATGGAATTGAATAAAGTTCTTCCAAATTGGATGCAAGAAGTGAAGCTGAGATATTGATGTCCATAAATTCATAATTCAAATAGTATATATTATATACTATTTGAATTGATTATCTCAGCGGAAAATAATATCTACAAGTCTTAAATAAGGAAACCCTATTAGACAAATTGGACTATAGTTAGGAGCTGATGCAGTAATGCACATAGACTATTTAAATTTAGAAAGTAATCAAGAGAAGATAGAATTATACTTAAACAGTAGTGGAGAAAACGGCAAGGGTTCTACTTTTACCCTCCTAATAGGAGAAAATGGAGTTCATAAGACTACTCTACTTGGTTACATTTACAAAATTTTTAGTGGGAAATTTCTTAATAGAGATACTAAAATGAAAATTATCTATACTATTGAGAATAAAACATACAAAGTTGATACATTTTATAAACATGATAGCGATCATAATGTCATTGTAGATTCATTCTCACGAATTGATAAAATGGATAAAACATATCTTGATTGGCGAAGATATGGTAAAGAAAGAGTAAATGATACTCTTATAAGAGAATTTATAAACACGATGGTTATTGCAAGCATCAATAACCATAGAAAATATAAGGAAATAACAGATCTCTTCGATTATATAGGAATAAATAGTAATGATTTAATCTTATCTTACAGGAATAGAAAACGTAAGCCGGATGATATGTATTTACGATATTTATCAGATGAAAATTTCGTTTCAAAATTAAATGATTTATTTGATGATTTATTAAACTATCCTAGTTTTCAAGATATATATAACTTTGATAATCACAGAATTAGTTTATTTACTGAGAATGCAGATGATAGTAAAATTATAGCTTTAAAAAAAATTAAAGCAATTGAACAGTATAGTTTATATTTATTTGAAAAAGCTGGATTAGTTTCTTATTCTAAAAATGGTTATACTTTTATATCATTAAGTAGATTTGTTGAATCTAAAAAAAAATTAGAAATTTTTAAAAAAATTATTATTTTTTTTAACGAGAATCTTAAAAGTTATTTTTTCAACAATTTGTATATTGATAATGAGAACTTTCCATTGATTGAGTTAAGTACAGGAGAGATTAGTTTATTATTAAGACTTTTTAATATCATTAATCAAATTGAGAATAATTCAATAATATTAATTGACGAGCCAGAACTCCATCTTCATCCAAATTGGTGTATAAACTATATTAGCAAACTTAAGCAATTATTTAATAAGTATGACTCTCACTTTATAATTGCTACACACTCACCACTATTAGTTTCTAATTTAAATAAAGAAGATTTAGTGGTGTTAAAAAAAGAAAAGAATGTAATAAGAAATAGTAATATAGATACAGGTACACTCGGTGTTGATATTGATACTGTTTTAGAACAAGTATTTGGAGTGACTTTGAGAGATAGTGAAATCATTTCTACTATTTTTCAAGATATCCAAAAAAAATTTAATTCAAAAAGTCGGGATAAACATCATGAAGCTGTTAATGAATTAAAAAAACTTCCTCAATCTTCTGAAAAATTTAGAGTCTTTAAAAAATACTATGAAAAGATTAAGGAGTTGGATAATGGTTTATAGTGGAGAGGTTGACATAACTCCTATAGATAACATAATTGATCAAGTCTGGAAAGATGTTTTTCTATTTCTTGTAACATTCCAAGATCAATTTTATTCTCAGGATATAGAACAAAACTCAGATATAAATATTGCAGAAGTAAGTATAACAAATAAGGATAGAAAACGATTCATAGAAAATATCAGTACAGATGAAAGCTTTTCTGATTTTGAAGAATTTGTTAAGCTTATTAACAGTACCAAGTTTTATAAAATATTATTTAATATCGCAAAAGATAATCAGGCGGTGACTAAGATTGGAAATTTTCTTAGTATAGATAATTATGATGAGTTCTATTTTGATAAAATAAGTTCACTTACAAATTACAACCAAATTATAGATTATTTAGAATCAGATTCATCAGCGCTCAAAGATTTAGGAAAATACTTTTATGAAAATGAGGGGATTTTATCTAAAGTAGGTGTCAAAAGAAAATATTTGGATGATGAAGAATTTTTAAGTAAATACAGACAAATTATGGAAGGAAAACTATGTCCTTATTGCGGAGAAAAAATGACAGTAGTAGAATTAGATCATTTTTTACCTAAAGGGCAATATCCATTGCTTTCAATTTATAGCAAAAACCTGGTTCCATCATGTGTTGAATGCAATAAAGAGAAAAAAGAAAAAATAGAATTACCTATTTCACATCCATTCAAATTTAATCACTTAGATCATATTAAGTTTACTTTTCAAGGGAATACAGCAATAGCAGTACCTGATGTGGGGGAAGAAGATGATGAAAAAACACTTATTCAAAACATGTTGGAAACAACAAATTTTAATAGATTATTTAAAGGGCAAATTATTGCTACAGATTTACGCAAAATTGATTATTATATTAGTAAATATACAAATGATTCACAGAAAATATCAGATTTTGTTGAATTCCAAATTACATCTAAAGTAAAAAAGAAATTATATAAAGATTACGTGCAGAACTGTTCTGAATCTGCTATGCTTCGAGATTATTCGAATTTTTAAGTATAATACTATCCTGGAAATAATATTGTTTATGAATTTTTCATCTGGCACTAGAACAGTTTGACTATTTATACTAATTATTGTCAATTTTTTAGAATTAGGGGGATTACATGATAAGATTTCAAAGGGAAGGATTTTCTGAAGATTATAACAGAACACTCAATGGATTAGTTTCAAAAGCAATATATGTTGATCCAGATAGTGTTAAATTCATAAGAACATCTTTTTATAATTTATTGACAGAATTTCTTCAAAAAAGAGAGCAAGAGTTTGGGAAAGGTTTTCTTTATATACCACCACAATTAGCTAAATTATCTAATAAAAATGGCATGCAGCATGAAAGTGGAGACGACTATAAAATTTTTGTAATTGAAAATGAAGAAACCCAGTTTAGATTGACTTCTGATCAGTTTGGTTTTAGCGCTGCAGAAGGAATATATAGCAAACCTGAAAAGTATCCTCTCGCTAAAATTAATTATTTATCAAAAGAAAGTCAGTCAGAAGATCGAGAAAGAGTAATAAAAAAACTCATTAATTATGTAGAGAATACTAGAACTTTAGGGGGAGTATTTGTATGGCCTATTCCTAAAGAAGGTAGACGAAATTGCAGTTATAATATTAGACGTGGTATTGCTAGTTATATCGAAGATAGAGTGGATTTAACACTATTAGAAATAAAGCATGCTCTTGATGGAGACTATAAAAAAGAAAAGCATCAAAACGATATTTTATATAATCTTTATCACAATAACACCCAAAATATTCGAAATTGGTTAGAACATTTTGATTCATTTGATGAGTATATTAGATATTTTATGCTTACTGATTTTGTAGAAGATGGTATGCCTATTAATATTATGACAGGTAATCCTCTATGTGATGAAGAATTAAAGTCATATCAGGAAAGTAAACATTTTCAAGATAAAGATTTGTCTTTAAAAGAACTATTATCAATATTGGAGAGATTAGAGTCAATGATAGTTAAAAGAACACTGCGTATGGAATACTATATAGGTGATTATATAAAAGACCATAGAGATAAAATAGAAAGTTGTAATTCATGATTTGAATGATTCACTAAACAAAATACAACTTTTTTATCACTACTTCAAAAATCAGAATATCAGAATCATGATTTAATAAGAACACCCCTAAATAATCTTTTTAAAATAATACTGCTTACTGTCCAACTTCTTGCTTTTTTAGCAGTATATCTGATATACTATAATAGTACTGATGAGATATCAGTACGAAATAAATACCTTTTCAGTTTGGGTTAGTTTTTCAAATTCCATTTAAAAGCTTTACTTCCTTTCTGTTAGTATTTCATTTTAACTTCCTTTATATTTAAGCTATTAGATAGTTTTTTAATAACTTCCCCTGCTATCTTTGCTAATAAAATAGAAAAAGCACTGTCAACTTCCTCCGACAGTGCTTTTTTGTTGCTATTAAAACTTAAAATTGAAATGTATCACTAAAACTATTGTTTAAAATCATTCCTTTTGGTTTCAATCACTCTAACAGCAGCTCTTACTGCATGAAATTCATCAATAAATTTACTAATGAGCTCAAAATTTTGTTGACTAACTCTTCCTGTCATTAATTTTTCAGCAATTTGATTAAATTCAGTCAAATGATCTTTTACACTCAGTAACATTTCTTTCGTATCTTTTAAGTAGTATTTCCTTGATAATTTTTCAACTTCTTGCTTAAACAAGTCCACATTATTATCATGTATAGTTATATTTTTACCATCAGAAATCCAATCATTCGCTTCATAACAAGTGATGAATTTATGCTCAATCGTATCACAAACAAAAATAATTCCACTATCAGTTATATACTTTCGCTTTTCTGGAATTTGTCCCTCGCTTGAATCATATGGTGTCAAGCTATTTATCTGCTTAGAAATCCATTTAGGAAGTTGCTCTTCTTTAATTCCAAATCGTTCATTAGCTCTTTCAACAAAATGATCTGTCCATACATAATCTGGTGCATACGAAAGTCCCATGGCAATACTCCTCTTTAAAACTTGAGAAAAATATCTATTCTAATTGATTATGAGAGTTTTAAATTTCTACTTCAGCAATTGGTTTGCGATAGCTAGGCGCATGAGCATAGTGACAATAGAGTTTGCCTAAATCAAGTCTTGGTTTAAACTCTTCAAAGTCACTTGCTAGTACATAGCAAGGCTTATAGATACAACTGAATGTGATAGATACTTCCTCTCTTAAATCCTCTATAAGCATTTCTAATGTTTCATACTCGTAGATACGTACTATCTCTCCTCTACTTTCAAATAGTGCCTTAACAACAATAGAAGTACCATTACCATAAAAGACAGTATTATAGGCCACACACTCGTAGTCTTTCATTTCTAGACGATAATACCTATCTGCTCTGGTCTCTCCAATAGACACTTCTTTGGGAACCATATAAAAATATCTTCCCTTTTCTACTGCTAGCGTGAATCGTCTGCGCGCTTCTAATTGTTTTAAGTATTCGTCAATTCCGCTACCAATAGTTAATGCTTTTCGGATAATCGAGGCTTTATCTGAAGAGTGGTTTTTGTCTAACCATTCTCCTAAAAATCTGTGAAGATATACCATAATTTCTTCTCCTTGTTATTCTTATATTTTAATTTTACATAATTTTTCTTTTTCTCGCAACAAACTTGGTACTACGATAGAATTTTGGGATTTCTCAAACTTTAAATCTTTATACGACAAATGATTTAAATACGCTTCACCTTAAGTAATTTTGAAAAGCCTAAGTATCCATTATAATATTCTTGTTTTTTCTTCATGGTAGAAACAAAGGCTAACTTTACAGGAACTGCATTGGCTCTTGAATGTTTAAAACTTAAATCTTCTGATTGTGGGATAAATCTTAATTCATCTTCCAAATATCTATACACTCTTTCAGGAATGACTAAATTGCAGATGTACTTTGCATGATCATTGTTTCGAAACATTCGTAGATAGTACTTTTTATCAGTCTTTCCTATAAACACCTTGCATTCTCCATAATAAATAGTCAGATGGTCAGATACTTCTAATTCATTTAGGAGGAGGGATCTACGAGGTAAATATTTTCTGATACCGATTTTATTTTCTAAAACAAATTTTATATAAGGCACCTCATTATTATTTTGCAGAGAATTGACGCTCCTTGGTTGGACTACTCTAGTGGTCTTTTCTTCCAGAATATGATTTAGGAGTTGTTCAGCTAAGTCTGCATCAATTTTCTTATAATATTCTTTCAGTTCCATTTTCGAAGCAGATTCCAAAGTATATTCACATCCGTCACCATGAGGTAATTTAGGATGGCTCGATAAATAGATTTTCCCTTTTTTCTCGTTTATCACTAAATCCACTTCGTAACAACCAGGACAAAATAATTGTTTTTCATACTTAAGTTTTGTCCCAGTTTTATCCTTTTGATATTCCTTTTGTAGCTCATGAAGTTCTAGTCTCTCATGATTGTAAATACAGTATTGAAATTTATTTTTTGTAAACATAATGATCCTTTCTAGTTACCAACAATTAAATCTTGTTTTAAAAATCTGAAATGTGTAGTTATCTAAACCAACATCTAATTTTCTTAAACAACACAAAAACGCTCTAGACAATATGACTAGAGCGTTTTCTATATATCCGAACATCTAATTTATTTCACAAAAAATGTAGTCAAAAATGTAGTCATTCGGTTGATTTTTATTGCAATACATTGAAATTTGAAAAATCAAGAATCGCATTAAATCAAGGTTTTTTCGTTTCTACTGAAACGTAATGACCTATTATTTAACTTCTGTAAACACAACGTGCTTGCGAAGTTTTGGTGAGTATTTCTTCAATTGAAGACGGTCTGGAGTGTTACGTTTGTTTTTAGAAGTAAGGTACAAGCGTTCACCAGATTCTTTGTGTTCAAGTGTAATATTTACGCGCATGGTATCTCCCTTCTATTATTCAGCTGATGCAGCTTTAGCGATTTTACGTCCTTTGTAGTATCCTTTAAGTGATACACGGTGAGAACGTGAGTAATCTCCAGTAGTTTCGTCAAAGTTTACAGATGGAGCTGTTACTTTGTAGTGTGTACGACGTTTGTTTTTCTTCGCTTTTGAAGTGCGACGTGCAGGTACTGCCATTTTGATTTCTCCTTTAGGTATTTATATTCGATTCAATCTACTGATTTTCATCAACCATACTAGGATAACACATTTTTTTTGTAAAGTAAAGTTACTTGACAAAAAAAGATGAAAAAATTCTCCTGTCAGACCTAGAAGACAGGAGAAAGTGTTAAATATCAATCTCAAATGGTTCGTCAATGGTTTCTGATACGTATTTTCCGTCTTTTTTCCGTTGCTTGACACATTCTGTGAGGAGATACTCGATTTGCCCATTGACTGAACGAAAGTCGTCTTCTGCCCATGATGCGAGTGCAGCGTATAACTTTGTTGAGAGTCTAAGGGGGATCTGCTTTTTTTTAGCTTCAGCCATCTTTAGTAAAGACTTCCTGTGTTGACAATTGGTTGTGCATCATGATTGCCACAGAGAACGACTAGGAGATTTGAAACCATGGCAGCTTTTCGTTCTTCGTCAAGCTCGACCAATTCCCCTTCATTGAGTCGTTCTAGTGCCATTTCAACCATTCCTACAGCACCATCCACAATCATCTTACGGGCATCAATAATGGCAGATGCTTGTTGGCGTTGAAGCATGACAGCAGCAATTTCTGGAGCGTAAGCTAGGTAAGTAATACGTGCTTCAAGGATTTCCAAGCCAGCATCCTCAACACGACTTTGGATTTCCTCACGAATACGGTTAGCTACAATCTCACTAGAACCACGGAGACTACCTTCATCTGCTTGCCCGTCACCTGTAGTATCCACATTAGGAGAGACATCGTAAGGATAGATGCGGACAATATTTCGGAGGGCGCTATCACATTGCAATGAAAGATATTCTTTGTAGTTGTCCACATTGAAGACTGCTTTGGCTGTATCAACAACTCTCCAAGTTACCGCGATCCCGATTTCTACGGGATTTCCTAGACAATCATTGATTTTTTGGCGAGAATTGCTCAAGGTCATAACCTTGAGGGAAATCTGTTTTTTGCCAATTTCAATGTTTACATCATTGCCATTTGATGATTTCATTCCTGACAAAGGAGATTTTGTGCTAACATCACCACTTTGTCCCAGTCTAGTGTGATTTGCAGGGTTGACTGCTACGCTGAAGGGATTAACAAAGTAAAAACCAGGTTCTTTGATGGTACCTGTATAGTTACCAAAAAGGGTCAAAACCAGAGCTTCCTGAGGTTTGACAACTTTTAAACCAGCATGAGCTAGGCCTGCAATTAAGCTTAATAAAAGTCCGATAATAATTCCAAAAATGTTTTCCGAACCAACACCCATTATAAATATAAAGATACCGAGTACGAGCGCCAATTCAATGAGAATCAATGCGAATACACCATTTGGTTTTGAATTGATTAGTTTTTCAGTCATAAGAATGGCCTCCTATTATTTGATATCTAAATGATATCACTTTAATTTATAAAGTCAAGAAATAAATGTAACATTTTTAAAGAAAATATTTCTGTATAGAATTTTCTGAAAATTCAAGAATTTTCTTCTGTTCATTGCTTTTAAAATGTGCTATAATAGTAAAAACTGAAATGGGAGGGAACAAATGACTGAATTAGATAAACGTCACCGCAGTAGCATTTATGACAGCATGGTAAAATCACCAAACCGTGCCATGCTTCGTGCGACTGGTATGACAGATAAGGACTTTGAAACACCGATTGTTGGGGTAATTTCGACTTGGGCGGAAAATACACCATGTAACATCCACTTGCATGATTTTGGGAAATTAGCTAAAGAAGGTGTCAAATCGGCAGGTGCTTGGCCTGTGCAGTTTGGGACTATTACCGTAGCAGACGGGATTGCCATGGGAACGCCTGGTATGCGCTTCTCTTTGACATCTCGTGACATCATTGCGGACTCAATCGAGGCAGCTATGGGTGGTCATAACGTGGATGCCTTCGTCGCTATCGGTGGCTGTGACAAGAACATGCCTGGATCTATGATTGCCATTGCTAATATGGATATTCCAGCTATTTTTGCCTATGGTGGAACCATTGCACCGGGAAATCTTGATGGCAAAGACATCGACTTGGTTTCTGTTTTTGAGGGTATCGGAAAATGGAACCACGGTGATATGACAGCTGAGGACGTGAAGCGTCTCGAATGTAATGCCTGCCCTGGACCTGGTGGCTGTGGTGGTATGTACACTGCTAATACCATGGCGACCGCTATCGAAGTTCTTGGTATGAGTTTGCCAGGCTCTTCATCTCACCCAGCTGAATCAGCTGATAAGAAAGAAGATATCGAAGCAGCAGGACGTGCTGTTGTTAAGATGTTGGAGCTCGGTCTCAAGCCATCAGATATCTTGACTCGTGAAGCCTTTGAAGATGCTATCACTGTAACTATGGCTCTCGGTGGTTCTACAAATGCCACTCTTCATTTGCTTGCCATTGCCCATGCTGCCAATGTTGACTTGTCACTTGAGGACTTCAATACGATTCAAGAACGTGTGCCACACTTGGCTGACTTGAAACCTTCTGGTCAGTATGTCTTCCAAGACCTCTACGAAGTCGGTGGTGTGCCTGCGGTTATGAAATATCTCTTGGCAAATGGTTTCCTTCATGGAGATCGCATCACATGTACTGGTAAGACTGTCGCTGAAAACTTGGCTGACTTTGCAGACCTTACACCAGGTCAAAAAGTTATCATGCCACTTGAAAATCCAAAACGTGCAGATGGTCCGCTTATCATCTTGAACGGGAACCTTGCCCCTGATGGCGCGGTTGCTAAAGTATCAGGTGTTAAAGTGCGTCGTCACGTTGGACCAGCTAAGGTCTTTGACTCAGAAGAAGATGCTATCCAGGCTGTTCTGACAGATGAAATCGTTGATGGCGATGTTGTCGTTGTTCGTTTCGTTGGACCTAAGGGTGGTCCTGGTATGCCTGAGATGCTGTCACTTTCATCCATGATCGTTGGTAAAGGTCAAGGAGACAAGGTTGCCCTCTTGACAGACGGACGCTTCTCTGGTGGTACTTATGGTCTGGTTGTTGGACATATCGCTCCTGAAGCTCAGGATGGTGGACCAATTGCCTACCTTCGTACAGGCGATATCGTTACGGTTGACCAAGATACCAAAGAAATTTCTATGGCCGTATCCGAAGAAGAACTTGAAAAACGCAAGGCAGAAACAACCTTGCCACCACTATACAGCCGTGGTGTCCTCGGTAAATACGCCCACATCGTATCATCTGCTTCACGCGGAGCCGTGACAGACTTCTGGAATATGGACAAGTCAGGTAAAAAATAAACTTAAAAAGCAAGCCAATCTCGGCTTGCTTCTTTTCATCTTCAAAAGTAATTTTCCTGCTTAACGAGGTGGCAGTCCAAGGGCAATACGACCGTAGCGACTGATTCGTGTGATTTTCCAAGCAGGTGACCAGGTGACTTCAACCTTGACATCTTCGATCCCCTCGATTTGTTTCAGACCTGCAACGATTTCGATAGGCAGACTTTCGGCACAATCGCAGGCAGTATCGGTGAAGGTCATGACAATCTTACAGAGGCCTGTTTCGTCTAGATTGATTTCATAAATCAACCCTAGATTGTAAACATCCAATTCCACATCTGTATCAAAAACCTTCTCTAGTTTTTCGATAATTTGGTCTTGCAAGGCCAAAGCACGGTCATTGATTTTGATATCCTCTCTCATAACAGTCCCTCCACGTGATAAATATCCTCTATTTTCTCATAATTCTGACAATTTGGCAAGTTTTTGATGAATTTTCTGAAAAGACTCTCTTGAGATTTTCTTCTCTCACTGTTTTAATCCCTCTATTTATGGTAAAATAAGACTATTAAGTTTAAAGAGGATTCCCTATGAAATTACAAAAACCAAAAGGAACGCAGGATATCTTGCCTGCTGAGTCTGCCAAATGGCAGTACGTTGAGGGCTTTGCCCGTGAGATTTTCAAGCGCTACAACTATGCAGAAGTGCGCACGCCTATTTTTGAGCATTACGAGGTCATTAGTCGCTCTGTCGGAGATACAACGGATATCGTAACCAAGGAAATGTATGACTTCTATGACAAGGGTGATCGCCATATTACCCTCCGTCCAGAAGGAACTGCGCCCGTTGTCCGTTCCTATGTGGAAAATAAACTCTTCGCGCCAGAAGTGCAAAAGCCAAGTAAATTCTACTACATGGGCCCAATGTTCCGCTATGAGCGTCCACAGGCAGGGCGTTTGCGCCAGTTCCACCAGATTGGTGTTGAGTGTTTTGGCTCTAGCAATCCAGCTACCGATGTGGAAACCATCGCTATGGCAGCTCACTTCCTGAAAGAAATCGGCATCCAAGGTGTCAAATTGCACCTTAACACTCTTGGAAATCCTGAGAACCGTGCGGTCTACCGTCAAGCCTTAATTGACTATTTGACACCGCTCAAGGAGACCTTGTCTAAGGATAGCCAACGCCGTTTGGAGGAAAACCCTCTTCGTGTTTTGGATTCTAAGGAAAAAGAAGACAAGGTAGCAGTAGAGAATGCGCCTTCTATCTTGGACTTCCTTGATGAAGAAAGTCAAGCTCATTTTGATGCTGTGCGTCAGATGTTGGAAAATCTTGGAGTAGACTATATCATCGATACCAATATGGTGCGTGGTCTGGACTACTACAACCACACCATTTTCGAGTTTATCACTGAGATTGAGGGTAATGACCTGACAGTCTGTGCGGGTGGTCGCTACGATGGTTTGGTTGCTTACTTTGGTGGCCCTGAAACTGCTGGATTTGGTTTTGGACTTGGTGTAGAGCGTCTGCTTCTCATTCTTGAAAAGCAAGGTGTGTCTCTTCCTATCGAAAACGCCCTAGATGTCTATATCGCAGTCTTGGGAGAAGGAGCAAATGTCAAGGCCTTGGAGTTGGTGCAAGCCCTTCGCCAACAAGGTTTCAAAGCAGAGCGTGATTACCTCAACCGTAAACTCAAAGCTCAATTCAAGTCAGCCGATGTCTTTGCGGCTAAGACTCTCATCACTCTAGGAGAGAGCGAAGTCGAAAGCGGACAAGTGACGGTCAAGAACAACCAAACCCGAGAAGAAGTGCAAGTGTCACTTGAGACAATCAGCCAAAACTTCTCAGAAATCTTTGAAAAATTAGGCTTTTAATGATAGACAAACTGGTCAGAAAACTACTCTGACCTTTTTCTTTTGCAAAATGACAAAAATCATAAACTTTTTGACAAATATACTTGTCAAAAAGAAAAAGATGTGTTACAATAAATTCAAGTTAAGAAATAAAGAAATAGGAGGGAGTCACATGTGGGTATGGATTTTTTTCCCTTTTCTCGTCTTGATTTATACGAGTCAATCTAAAAAAATCAAGCGGTTAGAGAAGAGGTTAAAGGTAATCGAAAGAAAAGAGAAAGGAAATATAGAAATGTCAAGATTATTACAAGAATTGATTGGGGAAAAACCAACAATCGTTGGAGAATTATTTGGAACAAATAATTGGGAAGTTGTGGATGTTGATGAGGAATGGGTAAAGCTACGACGTGTAGATAATACGGGAAAAGAAAAATTCAAACTACAACGTATTGAGGATATCCAAACCGTTGAATTTGACGGAGAGTAGGTGTGTGACATGCAACTTAAAAATCGTTTAAAAGAGCTGCGGGCTCGCGATGGCCTCAATCAAACCGAACTAGCCAAGCTAGCAGAGGTTTCCAGACAGACCATTAGCCTATTAGAACGGGACGAATACACCCCATCCGTTGTGATTGCCTTGAAAATATCTCAGATTTTCAACGAAACAGTCGAATCGGTATTTCGCTTGGAGGAGGACGAGTGATGAACATGTATAGAGTGGTTTATTATATGAGTGTTCTTGCCCTTATTGTGAATGCCTTGGCTATGATTGGAACATTACTGGGGTGGTTCTATTTTGTTGAGAGTAAGTATTTGTTTTGGATTAACTTAGTCCTCTTGTCCATTTTCAATCGGTTGGAGAAAAAGGAGAAAAAGGAGAGAGATGATGAACAAGTATAAAGTGATTTATTATGTAGTTGCCATAGCTTTATTAGTCAGCCTGTGTTTACTAATTGGAACAAATCTAGGATGGTTTGATCTCTATTACAGCGACCAATTTATTTGGGCCTACTTTGCTCTTATCCCAGTCGTTGACTGGATTGAAAAGAAAGCAAAGCAAACAATCTAGCAAGTGAAAAAGGAGAATGAATATGAAAAAGAAACGTGGATTGTTATTATTTTTAATGTCTATTGTCTTGGGATTTTTTTTGGGCATGTTTGTAGGGACGTTTAAGGCACTTACTGAATCCCACGGAATTATGTTAGATGTAAAAGTCTTGATACCATGGATATCAGCTATTTGTTTAGTGTTAGGTTTCATTAGCATTCTTTTGGCATTCAATTTCTTAAAGAAAAGCAGAAAATTTCATTCCTTGTATCAAGAAGAAATGGATGATGATCTGAATGAAACCTATTATGTGCAAATGCATCGGAATCTCGAGTTTGGAACCATTGCTTTTAATATTGCAAGTGTAGCGATTTTATTGGCTCTTTTCATCTCAGGTAGTGAAGCATTTGTACTAAATAGAAGCCATCTAACCTTATCTCTTTCTTTTTTGGGATTAGTGCTGATTTTCAGTGTTCAAAAATATCTTTTTAAGACCATTGCGATTGTTCGTCAGTTTGATTTGGCATTTTTCTCTACACCAAAGGATGTCATGGACTTTATCAATTCTTACGATGAAGGGGAGCGCCAGGCTAATTTGGAACAGAGTTTTCGAATTTTATTCCAATTAAACCAGTATGTCTTGCCAGGTTTGTATATTTTGATTGATCTCTTTTCCTTACTGACAGGAGAGATTCAGTTACTAGCCTTCTTGCTTGTAGGAGCTATCCATATTTATATCAATGTGATGCAGTTACCTATGGTAAAACGTTATTTCAAATAAAGGAGTTTCTATGATTCGTGTTGAAAATGTAAGCAAAAGTTTTGGGAGCAAAAAAGCTCTTCATCAGATTTCTTTTGAGATTAAGGAAGGTGAAATCTTTGGTTTTCTTGGACCTTCTGGCTCAGGTAAAACAACCATGATCAATGTCTTAACAGGTCAGTTGGCTGCAGATCAAGGTAAAACAGTTTTGTTAGGCAAGAATTCTCAAGATTTAACCTCAAAGGATTTGGAACAAATTGGTATAGTTAGTGATGGCAGTGGTTTTTATGAAAAGATGAGTCTTTACAAAAATCTTCTCATCTATGCTAAGCTATATGGTCTCAAGTCAGATAGAGTAGTTCAGGTGCTTCAACAGGTTGGATTGGCAGATGCTAAAGATATTATCGCAGAAAAGTTATCTACTGGAATGAAACAACGAATGTTCTTGGCCCGTGCCCTTCTTAATGCTCCTAAGATTCTCTTTCTAGATGAGCCAACCAGTGGCTTAGACCCTACAACATCTAAGATGATTCATACCCTACTTCAAGAATTAAAGCAGGCGGGGACAACTATCTTTCTGACCACGCATGATATGAATGAAGCAACTCTGCTTTGTGATCGCTTATCTCTTTTGAATAAGGGTAACCTAATAGAGTATGGAAGTCCGCAAGATATCATCCAGAAGTACCATGTGGATAAGAAAGTACGTGTGGTTTATAACGACGGACGAGAACAGATAGTTCCATTTGATGAATTACCACATTTAGACACGACAGATTTGATGGTGGTTCACTCTTGTGAGCCGACACTAGAAGAAATCTTTATCAGATTGACAGGAGAAAAGTTAGATGTTTAGAAAATTAAATGCCCTACTATGGTTAAGATTACAAGTTCTTATCAGCAATTCAACTTTGTTGGCGACTCTATTGTTGCCTTTTGGACTGGCTGTTCTATATAATGAGTTCTTAAACAAGAGTGGAGAATTGAGTACGTATTTCCTTTCTATGAGTTTGACGATGGTCTTGAGCATGGGAAGTGGTTATATGGTATCGATTATGATGGCAGAAGATAAGGAAAAGCGCAATCTTAAATCACTCATCCTAAGTGGTGTGACAGCAACAGAATATACTTTCAGTATGCTCATTCTCCCTCTGTTGATTATGTTGCTTGGAATGATTTTACTACCAATCTATTTTAAAGTGGATGTATCAGGTTACTTATTGGCCTATGTTATCTATTTGGTCTTAGCAGCTATTAGTGTTATTTTT
>NZ_JAJNSA010000043.1:0-19034 GCF_027497875.1 Streptococcus sp. SM3
ATTTGCTAAAAATGTACAGACGGCTATTCAAGAAAAAGCTGGGAAATTTAATACAGTGTAAAAATTATATGAGAAAAATTATAATAGAAAAAAGCCACATCGATTGAGTGGCTTTTTTCTATCGAGGACTTATTTCTATAAGACCTAAATGTAGTATTTCTTGTCCTATATTATATCCTGACAATCTTGCTTTTATATGAATATTTTCTCCTTCAATTATGTTATTACCATTAAAACTTTTAAACTCAGGATCTACCGCAGGACGTACCTCATCTAATTTAAAATTTGGTGACGGGACTGCTTCATTTGGACCTTTATAATCTCCTGAATAGATTAGGATGTCGTTATAAGTATTTCGTCCCTCGCTTTTTGCGATATCAGCAATATGACCATCAAATTCCACCACTTGTCCTTTATATTTATTAACGAATTCGTTGATCTTATCTGGATCTTCAGTTTGTAGAATTGTTGCAAATTCTATGTTGTTTTTAGCAGTGAGAATTGAAGGAGTGCTAGAGGAACTACTAGCACTGGAAGAACTGGACCTCGTTTCTGAACTGCTTGTTTTGGAACTTTCTGAAGAACTACTTTCAGTTTTTATACTAGATGATGTAGGATCAGTAGTTTGTTTCATGATTTTTGAACTAGGGGTTGCTTGTTTGGCGGATTTTGATGTGTCATCCTTAGGACCAAAAATGATGAGTAAGCCTGTTATTACAATAAGCAAGATGGCACCAGCGATACTTCCAATAAGTTGTAGCTTTTTCAACTGATCTCGTTTCCGTATCTCCTCACTAGATAGTGGAGTGATAGAGACCTCGGCTTCTTTAGAAAATAATCCGAATATGCCTCCACTTCCTTCTTCAAGGATTTTGATTGTAGCATCTTCTTTTTTTACATTTAAATCAATAAGCCCTTTTTTAATAGCTTCTTCAATATTTTTTCCTTTATAAACTCCCATGTTAATATCCTTAATTATTAATTTTATAATTATTTTACCTGTATTCAATAAAAAAGTAAATAGCATTTTTTAAAAAATTATGTAAAAAAGTGTTGACAAAGAAATCAGCCTGCGTTATAATAATTTATGTAAACAAAAAGAGGTTGGAAAAACCTACTGGTTTACAAGATCAATAGTGGAAAGGAGATGGTGATATGCTATTTCCAGAATTAAGACAACTAATTGATAAAAGGAAAAATAGAAACTGTTAGCCTGTAGGGCTATTATTAAATAAATGAATTAAAATTATGTAAACAACCAAACAGCAGCCAATTGGTCTGCTAATTTTCAAAAACGAATTAAAATTATGTAAATTAGAGGTAACAACTATGAACAACAACTTTAACAATATGGATGATCTTTTCAATCAACTAATGGGCAACATGGGTGGTTTTCGTTCTGAAAGCCGTCGCTACATGATTAATGGTCGTGAAGTGACACCAGAAGAATTCGCTATCTACCGCCAAACTGGTCAACTTCCAAATGAAGGAAGCGAGCATGTGCAACACCATCAAGGTAAAGGAATGAAACAAGATGGGATCCTTGCAAAACTTGGTCGTAACTTGACCGAAGAAGCTCGTGAAGGAAAATTGGATCCGGTCATTGGACGTAATAAAGAAATTCAAGAAACTGCTGAAATCTTGTCTCGTCGTACCAAGAACAACCCTGTCCTTGTAGGGGATGCCGGTGTTGGTAAAACAGCAGTTGTAGAAGGTTTGGCACAAGCTATTGTGAACGGGGATGTTCCAGCTGCTATCAAAAACAAAGAAATCATCTCGATTGATATTTCTGGTCTAGAAGCTGGTACGCAATACCGTGGTAGCTTTGAAGAAAATATTCAAAATCTGATCCAAGAAGTCAAGGCTATGGGAAATGTCATTCTCTTCTTTGATGAAATCCATCAAATCCTTGGTGCAGGTAGCACAGGTGATGGTCAAGGCTCTAAAGGTCTTGCGGATATCATCAAACCTGCTCTTTCACGTGGGGAATTGACAGTCATTGGGGCAACTACTCAAGATGAATACCGTAACACCATCTTGAAGAATGCAGCTCTTGCTCGTCGTTTCAACGAAGTGAAAGTCAATGCTCCATCAGCTGAAGATACTTTCAAGATTCTCCAAGGGATCCGTGATCTTTATGAAAAACACCACAATGTCATCTTGCCAGATGAAGTTTTGAAAGCAGCGGTTGATTATTCGATCCAATACATTCCACAACGTAGCTTGCCTGATAAGGCTATTGACTTGGTCGATGTGACAGCTGCTCACTTGGCAGCCCAACATCCTGTAACAGATGTCCATGCTGTGGAACATGAAATTGAAGAAGAAAAAACCAAACAAGAAGAAGCTGCGGCTAAAGAAGATTACGAAGCAGCTTTGAAAGCAAAAGTTCGTATCGAAGAACTTGAAAAGAAAATTGAAAACCATACGGAAGACCATAAAGTAACAGCAACAATCAACGATGTGGCTGAATCTGTAGAACGGATGACGGGTATTCCAGTATCACAAATGGGTGCAACTGATATTGAACGTTTGAAAGATATGGGTCACCGTTTGCAAACTAAGGTTATCGGTCAAGATAAAGCTGTTGAAGCAGTGGCACGTGCTATCCGTCGGAACCGTGCAGGATTTGACGAAGGGAACCGTCCAATCGGTAGCTTCCTCTTTGTAGGTCCTACTGGTGTCGGTAAGACTGAGTTGGCTAAACAATTGGCTCTTGATATGTTCGGAACCAAAGATGCTATCATCCGTTTGGATATGTCAGAATACAGCGACCGCACAGCCGTTTCTAAATTGATTGGTACAACAGCTGGTTATGTTGGTTACGATGATAACAGCAATACCTTGACAGAACGTGTTCGCCGTAACCCTTACTCAATCGTCCTTCTTGACGAAATTGAAAAGGCAGATCCTCAAGTGATCACCCTTCTCCTTCAAGTCTTGGATGATGGTCGTTTGACAGATGGTCAAGGGAACACGGTCAACTTCAAGAACACTGTGATTATCGCCACTTCAAACGCTGGCTTTGGTTACGAAGCCAACTTGACAGAAGATGCGGATAAACCAGAACTCATGGATCGTTTGAAACCTTACTTCCGTCCAGAATTCTTGAACCGTTTCAACGCTGTCATTGAATTCTCACACTTGAGCAAGGAAGATCTTTCTAAGATTGTTGATTTGATGTTGGTAGATGTCAATAAGACCCTTTCTAAGAAAGAAATCGACTTGGCAGTGAGCGATGCAGCCAAAGAATATATGACTGAAGAAGGTTATGATGAAGTGATGGGTGTTCGTCCACTCCGTCGGGTAGTTGAACAACAAATCCGTGACAAAGTGACAGACTTCCACTTGGATAACTTGGATGCTAAACATCTTGAAGCTGACATGGAAGATGGTGTGCTTGTGATCAGAGAAAAAGACACAAAGAAGGAAGAAAACACTGATAAACAAGCAGATTAAGGCGAATTAGTTTGTGAAAAATAGAGACTGCTATCATATAGCGGTCTTTATTTTTTCTTCCCACCTGGGGGAAATTATTCGCCGTATAAAGCGAAAAAGACCCTATTTGGGCCAAAAAAACATCAATAATTAGTGAAATTAACCCAATTTGAGCAAATTTATTAATAAATAAAGAAAATAAGTATATAATCTATACAAGAATAAAATTTGAGGAATGGAAGTAAGATGAGCAATACAATTGATATCTACTCAACTCCCGAATACAGAAAAGTAGAAGCCGTTGTTCAACTGATGGTTGATGGTCGCTTGACGAGCTATCGTGTCGCAACTGAAACAAACATCAGCAAAATGAGCTTGGCGACTTTGACGAAGGGAACGAGTAAAATCAAAAATATTACCTATCAAACGGCTTTGGCCTTGATTGATTGGTATGATGAGAATCATGAAAAGTATGGCATTACGATTGACTAGTCAGTAGCCCACTTTTCGTGGTTTTTTTCTTTTTCATCAAAACTTGCCTCCTCTCTAATACTGGAGTCTGATTTTACTTGAAGAGGATGGGAAAACTTGAAAAGACGGGCGAAATTTGATATAGTATAGCATATATGAAAATTAAAGGAGAAACATATGCAAGGCGGAAGTTTGCTAATTATGCTCGTTCTTATGGTCGGTTTGATGTACTTCATGAGCCGTAGCCAAAAGAAACAGTATCAAAAACGGATGGAAAGTTTGAATAAACTTCAAAAAGGAAATGAAGTCATCACGATTGGTGGCTTGTACGGAACCATCGATGAAGTCGATACAGATCGCAAGACCGTTGTCTTGGATGTTGATGGTGTCTACCTGACCTTTGAATTGGGAGCGATCAAAACAGTTCTTCCTGTATCAGAAGGAATCTCAGCCACTGCTACAGAAGGTGCTAGCTCAGATGCCGATTCAGCCATCGAAGAATAATCATCAAAGAAGAGGCAAGGGCCTCTTTTTTGGTGGGCAAATAGGACGATGTGATGAAGGAAAGCCTTGCTGGTTCAAAAAAGAGGCCAGAGTCCCTATTTTATGGGGATTTATGGTATAATGAAGCGATAAATATTGAAATAGGTAGAAAAACATGTTTCGTTTTAAGAAAAAAGAAAAAATCGAGATACCTTTAGAAGTCCCGAAACACATTGGGATCATTATGGATGGCAATGGTCGCTGGGCGAAAAAGCGGATGCAACCGCGCGTCTTCGGTCATAAGGCAGGGATGGAAGCTCTCCAAGAAGTGACCATTGCAGCAAAAAATATGGGGGTTCAGGTCCTGACTGTCTATGCCTTTTCGACCGAAAACTGGACACGCCCTGAAGATGAAGTCAAGTTCATCATGCACTTGCCGGTCGAGTTTTATGATCGTTTCGTCCCCGAATTGCATCGCAACAATGTCAAGATTCAAATGATCGGTGATACCAAGAAATTACCAAAAGAAACGCTAGAGGCTTTGGAAAGAGCAGAAGCGATGACCCATCTCAATACAGGCTTGATCCTGAATTTCGCACTCAATTATGGTGGACGTGCTGAGATCACTCAGGCCGTGAAGCAGATCGCCCAAGAAGTATTGGATGCGAAGTTCAGTCCAGAAGATATCACAGAAGAGATGATCGCAGATTCTCTCTATACCGAGAGTTTGCCACGTGTCCTAAGGGATCCGGATTTGATTATTCGTACCAGCGGAGAGATCCGTTTGAGTAATTTCCTTCCTTGGCAGGCTGCTTACAGTGAGTTGTATTTCACAGATGTGATGTGGCCAGATTTTGGAGAGGAAGCACTACGAAGTGCCATAGTAGAATATAGCCATCGCCATCGGAGATTTGGTGGTGTTTAGGAGAAGATGATGACGAAAGATTTACAAAAACGTGTGATTTTTGGAGGAATTGCCCTGCTCTTTTTCATTCCAACAGTAATGGTTGGAGGGGTGTTCTTCCAGATTGTGATTGGCTTGATCGCCATGCTAGGAGTTCATGAATTGCTCAAGATGAAGGGGCTTGAGACAGCGACTTTTGAAGGAGCGCTAGCCATGTTAGCGGCCTTCGTCCTGACGTTGCCGATCGAGGACTACCTTCCTTACCTTCCAGCAGATGGCAATATGATTGCCTATGGTCTGGTTGTCTTGATTCTCATGGGGACAACTGTTCTTGCTCAGAATTACAATTATGAAGATGTGGTCTACCCCATTGCGTCTAGCTTTTATGTTGGACTTGGTTTCCATTCCTTAGTAGATGCGCGAATCGCTGGTATTGATAAGGTCTTATTGGCACTCTTTATTGTCTGGGCTACAGATTCAGGTGCTTACCTGGTCGGAAGTCAATTTGGGAAACGCAAGCTTATGCCTGCGGTTTCTCCTAATAAAACGATTGAAGGCAGTCTTGGGGGAATCTTGTCTGCAGTTGCGGTAACTGTGATCTATATGATCGTGGATCGCTCTGTGGCAGGTGGACATGGTTTTCTTGCTATGATTTTCTTCACCATCCTCTTTAGTATTGCAGGTCAGTTTGGAGATCTGGTAGAGAGTGCGATTAAACGCCACTTCGGTGTAAAAGATTCTGGAAAATTTATTCCAGGACACGGCGGTGTCCTAGATCGCTTTGATAGTTTGATTTTTGTCTTTCCCTTGATGCATTTCTTGGGCTTGTTCTAAGACAGAAGAGATAGAAAGGAAACCACATATAGAACGATGCAGTTTATTGCCTTTATTGTTATTTTTGGAGTGATCGTTCTCGTTCACGAGTTTGGTCATTTCTATTTTGCAAAAAAATCGGGCATCCTGGTGCGAGAATTCTCGATCGGGATGGGTCCAAAGATCTTTGCCCATATTGGTCAAGATGGAACAGCTTATACCATTCGCATCCTGCCTTTAGGTGGCTATGTGCGTATGGCTGGCTGGGGTGAGGATACAACTGAGATTAAAACCGGAACGCCTGTCAGCTTGACGCTAAATGAGGCTGGGAAGGTCGTCCGGATTAATCTTTCAGGAAAGAATCTGGATCAGACAGCCCTTCCCATGAATGTGACCCAGTTTGACTTCGAAGACAAACTGGAGATTACGGGCTTGGTTCTCGATGAGACAAAGACCTATAGTGTCGATCATGATGCGACTATTGTTGAGGAAGATGGGACAGAAGTGCGGATTGCACCGAGAGATGTTCAGTATCAGAATGCCAGCATTTGGGGACGGTTGATCACCAACTTTGCGGGTCCTATGAACAACTTTATCCTTAGTATTGTCGTCTACTCACTTTTAGCCTTTATGCGCGGTGGTGCGATTGACTACTACAGCAACAACGTTCAGGTGGCACCCGATGGGGCGCTGGCCCAGGTCGGTGTTAAAAGTAATGTTCAGATCCTTCAAGTTAACAACGATACCGTCAGCAACTGGGATGAGTTGACAGATGCTGTCGAAAAAGCAACCAAGGATAGCAAGACAGCTCCTGAATTGACCCTGAAGGTCAAAGCAGACGGCCAAGAAAAAGAAGTCAAAGTGAAGCCAACCAAGTCAGGGAATCGTTATTATCTGGGTGTGACAAACGGCCTCAAGACGGGATTTGTGGATAAACTCTTGTCTGGTTTTACAGATACCTGGAATACAGCGACACGGATTTTGGGAGCTTTGAAAGATATCATTTTCCACTTTAGTCTCAATAAACTGGGTGGTCCGGTCGCTATCTACAATGCCAGCTCACAAGCTGCTCAATTAGGGATTCCGGCAGTCTTGTCTCTTATGGCCATGCTCTCTATTAATATTGGGATCTTCAATCTAATCCCGATTCCGGCTTTGGATGGCGGGAAAATCTTGATCAATTTGATCGAGGTCGTCCGGAGAAAGCCACTGAAACAAGAAGTAGAAACCTATATGACGCTTGCAGGTGTAGCTGTAATGGTTATTTTGATGATTGCTGTCACCTGGAATGATATTATGAAATTATTTTTGAAATAGAAAAGGATATTGTCCATGAAACAAAGTAAAATGTTGATTCCAACGCTTCGCGAAATGCCAAGCGATGCCCAAGTCATTAGCCATGCTTTGATGTTGCGTGCAGGTTATGTTCGCCAAGTATCAGCTGGTGTCTATTCTTATCTGCCCTTAGCAAATCGAGTAATTGAAAAAGCAAAAGGCATCATGCGCCAAGAATTCGAAAAAATTGGAGCAGTAGAAATGCTAGCTCCAGCCCTTTTGAGTGCGGATCTCTGGCGTGAATCTGGTCGTTACGAAACTTACGGGGAAGACCTCTATAAGTTGAAAAACCGTGAAGGATCTGACTTTATCTTAGGTCCAACTCACGAAGAAACCTTTACCGCTATTGTGCGTGACTCAGTAAAATCTTACAAACAATTGCCGTTGAATCTCTACCAAATTCAACCAAAATACCGCGATGAAAAACGCCCACGGAACGGTCTTCTTCGGACCCGTGAGTTCATCATGAAAGACGGTTATAGCTTCCATGCTAACTACGATAGCTTGGATGTCACTTATGATGAGTACAAGGCAGCTTATGAGCGGATCTTCACCCGCAGTGGCATCGACTACAAAGCTATCATCGGTGATGGTGGTGCCATGGGCGGAAAAGATAGCCAAGAGTTTATGGCTGTTACACCTGCTCGTACTGACTTGGATCGTTGGGTTGTTTTAGACAAATCGGTGGCTTCATTTGATGAGATTCCAGCAGAAGTCCAAGAAGAAATCAAAGCAGAATTGCTCAAATGGATGGTCTCTGGTGAAGATACTATTGCCTATTCAAGTGAATCAACCTATGCTGCAAACTTGGAAATGGCTACCAATGAATACAAGCCAAGTAACCGTGTCGTAGCAGAAGAAGAAGTGAAACGCGTGGAAACGCCAGGTGTCAAATCCATTGATGAAGTGGCAGCCTTCTTGAATGTCCCAGAAGAAGCAACGATCAAGACTTTGGTGTATATTGCGGATGATGAGCCAGTTGTGGCCCTTCTTGTTGGCAATGACCAGCTTAATGAAGTGAAGTTGAAAAATTACCTCGGAGCAGATTTCTTTGAACCTGCAACCGAAGTGGAAGTGAAAGAATTATTGAGAGCTGATTTTGGATCTCTCGGTCCAGTTGATCTTCCTGAAAATGTCAAAATCATTGCAGACCGCAAGGTCCAAGATAGCCGCAATGCAGTTGTCGGAGCAAATGAAACAGGCTACCACTTGACCGGTGTGAATCCAGGACGCGACTTTACCGCAGAATACGTCGATATCCGTGAAGTTCGGGAAGGCGAGATTTCACCAGATGGGAAAGGGGTCTTGAACTTTGCGCGCGGGATCGAAATCGGTCACATTTTCAAACTCGGCACACGCTACTCAGCTAGCATGGGAGCAGATGTCTTGGACGAAAACGGTCGCGCGGTTCCAATCATCATGGGCTGCTACGGGATCGGTGTGAGCCGTCTTCTTTCAGCCGTTATGGAGCAACATGCTCGTCTCTTTGTCAATAAGACGCCAAAAGGGGAATACCGTTACGCTTGGGGTATTAACTTCCCTAAAGAATTGGCGCCATTTGATGTGCATTTGATTCCAGTCAATGTCAAGGATGAAGCGAGTCTTGATTTGACTAATCGGATTGAAGAAGCCTTGGTTCATAAAGGCTATGAAGTCTTGGTGGATGACCGAAATGAGCGGGCTGGTGTCAAATTCAGCGATAGTGATTTGATTGGTCTTCCAATCCGTGTCACAGTTGGTAAAAAAGCAGCTGAAGGCATCGTTGAAGTGAAAATCAAAGCGACAGGAGATACCATCGAAGTGCATGCGGACAATCTCCTTGAAACCCTTTCAATCTTGAACAAATAAGAAAAAAGCTTTCTGAGCCTTAACCAGGTGTTAAGGGACTCAGAGAGCTCTTTTTATTTATCTTCTTTGAGGCCTTGATCTTTGAAATAGGTAAAGAGATCTTGTGGTTTGCCTTTAAGATATTTCAACATGGTAGTGTTGGTTTCTTCCCCTTGATCAGCCAGTAATTTCACAAAATCTTCTTTTTTCATTTGAGTAAAATCAACATGCATAACGTTTGTATAGGTCTGTTTATCATCAGCGATTTTGATGCTTGTGTTGATCCCAGCTTGTCCGTTAACACCGCGTTTGGAATTTGCTTTATCAGCTTCTTCTTGGTAGACTTCTTTCAATTCAGCGACATCTGATTTTTGCATATCTTCCGGTATTGGTGCAACGCCCATGATAGTCATCGAAACAATCTCATCTTTTTTGTAGCCAATTTGAATTTTGTTTTGATAATGATCACCGAGGTCGCTAACAAAGGTCTTGGTTTGGACTTGCTCCTTTTGGGTTTGAGTGGCCTCTTGCTTGGAAGAAGCGCTAGTAGTTCCTTTTCCTTGTTGGCCTTGGCTACAAGCAGTAAGGGCAAGTAGACAGACAGCGGTAAGTAGAAATTTTTTCATAAATACTCCTTATAAGTTAATGGTGTTCGATCTTGTATGAAACAAGCTCTAAACAGTTCTCATTATACCATAAAAGCTTAAAAAATGAAAAAATATACAAAAAACGCCAAAAAATGTATCTAAAAACACCTAAAATCAACAATTTCTATCTATGTGTTGAGTTAATATAGAAGGACAGAGTGTCTTCTTTTTTACCCGGAAATAATACTAGTTGGAGACTACTGGGGCAAGGAATTTCAGAAAAATGTTACAGTTATATGACAAAGTGTTACACAGCTGTAACAAAGTTACAATGTTTTATCAGTTAGCCCTCTAAACTTGACATTCTGGCAATATTTCATTAAGATATTTTTAAGTAAATAATACAAACGGGGAGGAAAGGGTAAAATATACAGTTATCTGGCATTTTACTAATTCGTACTAAAATGTATTGTTTATGAAAAAAATATAAGGGTATCAGCCCAAAAGGAGAAACATATGGCTCAAATTAAATTAACTCCAGAAGAACTACGTCAATCAGCACAACGCTATGCACAAGGTTCTCAAGAAATCGATCAAATCCTTAACACTTTGACTCATGAACAACAAGTCATCGACGCAAACTGGGATGGATCTGCATTTGATAGCTTTGAAGCACAATTCAACGAATTGTCTCCAAAAATCAAACAATTCGCTCAATTGTTGGAAGACATCAACGCTCAATTGATCAAAGTTGCTGATATCGTTGAACAAACTGACCAAGATATCGCTGCACAAATCCACTAAGATAGTCTTGGAGGTGATCTTACTTCTTGTAGGTAGATCACCCTTTTGTCTTTTGATATATAGAAAATAGGGGTTAGATTCTTAATTCCTAACCCCTATTTTGTATCTATGAATTAGAAAAAGGAAAAGGTATGGAAGTTAAAAATAAAAAATGGTTAAAATATATTGGTCAGAGCGCAGTTGTGCTCCTTTTGATGGGATCAGTAGTGGGTCTTTATACGACGGTTCAAAAGGACCAAAAACAAAACGAAGCCAAGACCGTACAAACGACAGAAAACACCAAGCTCAATATTGCGGTGGTCAATGAAGACAAGGCGGTTAAACTGAATGATAAAGAATACAACCTTGGGGCTAGCTATGTAAAGAATATCGAACGGGATAATTCGCAAAACTGGTCTGTCCTCCCTCGTGGAGCTGCTGAGTCAGGGCTTGCAGATGGCAAGTACCAGTTGATGATCGTCATTCCAAGTGACTTCTCAGAGAAGGTCTTGGAAGTGAACGCAGTCAATGCAGAGAAGACCACGGTGACGTATAAGGTTAATGCGGCTGGGAATTCTCAGGTTGAAAACGAGGCCAATAAAGTCGCTAAAGATATCGTTTCAGACTTGAATAGCCAATTGGTTGATATGTATATGGTCAGCATTTTGAGCAACCTTTATACAGCTCAGAAAAACGTGGAGACAAGTAACAAGATCCAATCGACCAATATTGGTTCTTACCGAAGCAACTTGCTGAATTCGGCTTTGGATTCGAAGAATATCTTCCCGAGTCTCTATAGCTTGTCGACATCATCTGTCGAGTCGAACAATGCTTTGAAGACAGTTCTTGAGTCTTATACCCAGGCTTTTGATCAGTTGACCCAATCTCAGAATCAGTACGGTCAAAACTTTGACACATTGATTAAGCAACGCTCTGAGGACAAGATTAGCCATGAAGAGTTCATGAACCAGCTGATGTCTATGAACCAGTCTGTTGTCAGTGAAAAAACGCAAGAGTTGTATAAAAATTTACAACAAAACCAAGAAGCGATTACCAAGCAATTGAGTCAACCAGCTGAAACAGCAGGAGATTCTTCAGGTACCAAGACCTATGCAGGCTTGACCAAAGATGTGAATGATCGTGTGGCAGACCTCGAAAAAGGGATCAAGGCAGAACGCGACAAATTAGATGAGCATGAAAATAACATCGAGTCTTCTGTAAAAGCGAAGATCCTTGACTACTATGGTCTAAAAGAAGGAGAAAAAGTCACTCTTCGTACCTTGCTTGGAAAGACGACTATCAAGACCTTAAGTGAGGCACGTAATAAAGCGGATGATACTATTCGTCAAGCGATTGAAAAGTTGCCGTCTTTAGATCCTGCTAGTCTTAATCTGAATAAGTATGGGAATCTCAATACAGCAATTCATTTTGATAGTACTTTTGCTGGGACGATGGCGAAAGCAAATGGAAATGCTGATGATTTAAAAACTTTGGCTGCAGAAGTAGATGCCAAATCAACTGCAGTTGCCGATGTCCTCAATGCTAAATCTGGAAAACAGAAGGTTAGCATCCAAGTACCAGCAGGAGTCAAGGTGGATACTTGGACCTATGATGGACATACTTATGCAGGTAGCGGCGAGCAGGAAGTCGAACTGAAAGATGGCAAACAAATCCAAATTCACCTTGTTGAAGATGGAGGAGCTATGCCAAGCGCAATTGATGTTGAAGTTCTTGTGAATGGGGTTTCTTCAACCAGTGTGACGGTATCAGCAGAAGATTTAAAAACAGCTGTTGCTAACTATGCGTCGAAAGCTAGTGAAATTGCTTTGGATTATCAACGCGCAGGAGCATTGATTGATGCTTACTATCCAGAAGATGACAACCATGTTCGTCATTCACTCTATGATCCAATCGAAGATATGGATTTGACAAACGCTTTGGTCGACATCGTGAAGGCTGCTGTTTCAAGTAACATAAAGGACTACCGTAAGAGTATTGAAACGGATGAAACTGGGAATGCAACGAATAGTGTGAAAGCTCAGTTAGATGGCACACTTAAACAGTTGCAAGACTTGGGACCACAATTGCAGGCTAACCTTGCAGCAATCGAAAACACTAACAAGGATTTAACCCAAAATATCAACGATCAATTGACGCAGTATGCAGACCTTCAAAAACGCTTAGAGGCTATCTCAACTGCACAAGCAACCGTTACGGAAGCTCAAACCAAGACCGATGCAGATTTGTCAGCTCTTGGTTCTGAATACACGTCCTTATTGAGCTCAACAGAAGGTGTTAAGAGCTCATCTCGTAGCAATGTGGATGCTGCCAACTCTACCAATGAAATCTTTAGCCAATTGAACAAAGAATTGGAAAGAGCCCAAGGCAATACAGAGAAATTGTCTAGCAATGCAGAGAGCTTGATGGGTGAATTCGATAAGGAATTGTCTGAAAACGGGAACTTCGTCGAAGCCTTCCGTAAAGTCTTCAACAATGCTTACGAAAATGGAGTGCCAAATGAAGTCTTGCTCGACTTCTTGTCAAATCCAGTTGCAGAGAAATCTACTTCTGTGAAAGCGACCATCAACGTCTACCGTCCATTTATCTGGATCTTTATGCTAGAAATCTTGAGCCTCTTTACAGCTTATCTCTTTGCGACTCAGCCAATCATCCGTAAGGTGAAAGATCGTTTCAAATTGAATCGCTTGCAAGAATCAGATCTCTTATCTGTCGGTGTCCTTGTAGGACTTTCTCTCATCCTTGGACTGGTGATCGGAATGATTTCAAGTATTCAACTCTCTGTTGGTCGTGAATATGTACCTTCATGGGTATTCTTAGCGGTTCTAGCAAGTTTTGTCTTGGTACAACTGCAATACCTCCTCTTGAAACACTTCCGTGTGATTGGAATGGGACTGGCCTTCTTCATGTTGATCAGTTATGTCTACCTATCAAGCGCGATCGGAACGACCGCGACCTTGTCAGGCCTTCCAGCACTGGTGAAAAATGTCAACCTCCTTTCTATTTTAGAAGGACAGTTTGCGGGTTACTTTGATGGACAAACAGCCGGTATCGGCGTCTTCTTCGGATTGTTGGTCTTCTTCGGCCTTTTGGCTGTTGCCAATATCTTCATTCCAAAGAAGTTTACTCAAACAAAGGAAATTGAATCAAGCTTATGAAAAAAATGATGTATCTTCTCTTTGTCTTTAGTCTCTTGCCAGTAGTTGTTGTTTCTGCAGATGATTTTATTGATAATCGTCTGCAGGTCAACAACTCACGTTTGGAGACAGAAGAGGAAAAGACACTCGGGGGCCAATTGGATGCGACTGAGTCTCTTTTCAATGAGAAGGATCAGAAAAAATTAGCAGATGAAAAACGCAAGCAAGAGAAACAATTGACCGATTCAGACGGCCAGTTGTTTTCTGCTATAAAGGGAAAGAAAAAAACAGGGCCTGAAGCGGACCTGTTCCAGCCGGAAAATCAAAAATTATCTAAATTTGAGTCCAATGTGGAGGACAATTCGGCCAGTTTGGCGGATTTTATTCCAGCCTTGCAAATGCTGGCTTGGAGCGCCCTTCTCTTTGGGATTGCTGGCTATATTTCTTATCGAATCTATAGAAAAGAGGCCTAAATGGACCAACATATCAATGTCACCTTCCGTATGAATGGTGCAAGCTATGACCTCCGGATCCCGACGCGGATGGAGGTGCGACGCTTGATTCGGGAATTGGATCAGATCTTTGGGTCTGCCATGGAGCCTAGAAGCAAGTATCAATTGCGCGTGGTAAATAAGGGCATCTTGCTGGATGAAGGCAAGGTGGTACAAGAGTATCCGATCACGAGTGGTGATCTGATCGAGATTGAGGAGTGGTAAGGTGAAAGAAGAACAATTTACACTGGAAGAACAAGTCTTCCGTTTTGAAAAAGAAGAAACGAGCTGGCGACTGGACCTCAAGCGTTCAGAAGTGGATAGTCAGGATTTACGCAATTTATGGATTTTGGATCTCCATCATCCCCTGTTTTTAGAGCAAAGCATGACGGCCGATCAAGACCAGATTCATCTGACCTATCAGACAGATGCGCTGGGCTTGAGTGCAGAAGAAATCAAAGAATTACCCGTATCAGACCGTCTGCGTCTAGCCATCAATGTCTTGGATTTGGCGCCAGCCTTGGAGCTTCCAGTGACCTTTATGTTGCATCCCGTCAATTTGTTTGTGACCAAGGATGCACAAGTCAAGATTGCTTACCGCGGGGTTCCGGGAATGATGGTGCCACGCAAGTGGGATCAGGATGAATTCTTGCGTCAGGCTAAGTGCTATGCCGTTACTCTTTTTGGTGACTGGGACTTCATGGAGCTCTATCAAGGGACGCTTGAATTAGAAGATCTGCCAGATTTCTTGGTAGAAATCCGTGATGCCGCTAGCTTAGAAGAGATGAAAGCTCTCTTAGAGAAAGCCTACCAAGAACGCAAGGAAGAGGAAGAAAAGACCTTGACCTTGGTATCAAGCCGTCAACACCGAATCTTTAAGTTGGCAACTGTATGGCTTTCCGCTGTAGTGGCCCTCTTACTTTTGCCTTTGATCTATTTGGTCTTTTTCCAAGCACCCTTTAAAGAAAAGTTGCTTCAAGCGGATACAGCCTATCTCAAGGTAGACTATACCGGTGTGATCGATGAATTGGAAGGTGTAGCTCCAAGCAGTCTTCCAACGACGCAGAAATATGAGTTGGCGACGTCTTATTTGCAGGGCTTGAACTTCTCAGAGGACCAAAAGAAGGTCATCCTCAATAATGTCACGCTCAAGTCAGACAGTCTCTATCTCCACTACTGGATCTATATAGGCCGTCATGACTTTACCCAAGCCTTGGATACAGCCAAGCGGATCGACGATTCAGACTTGATCATCTATGCCCTTCGCAAAGAAATCAAGGCGACACGTGATAGCGAAAAACTCTCTGGTGAACAGCGCGAGAAGAAACTCTCTGAGCTAGAGGGCGAATACAAGAAATACTGGGATGCCCGCTCTAAACTCTTGGAAGCAGAGACAGATGAAACCAAATCTTCCACTAGCAGTTCAACAACGGCTTCGTCTACAGAAGGCTCCTCTACAGAAAGCTCGTCTTCTACAACAGCAAGCTCAACTGAGTCTAGCGAACACAAGGAGTAGTCTATGAAAAAACGTATCATACTCTATAAAAAAGGTTTTCGTTATGAGTTAGCGCTAGAAGAGGGGAAAACAGCGACCGTATCGAATCAAGAAACGGCTCAGTTGACCATTTCTTCGCAAGAACATCCCCTTCATTTCCAATGGAGTCAAGGAGAAATCTTCTACCAATATGGGGAAGATAAGGGCGTGCTCGAAAATAGTAAGATCCTTGGGGATGTGGTCTGTTACTTGGCGACAGGAGAAGTCCATACCTATGAGCTGCTAGACAAGGAAGAGATCCTCGTAGCAGATGAAGAGGGTGCGGATGTGCGCGTGCATTATCCAGTGCGCTTTCTCCTTGTGAAAAAAGACCAGACCTGGACTTGCCAGCTCTTATCTGGAAAACTCTACCATAACCACAAACTCGTTACTGAAGCGACTGTTCCACTGGCCTTTGGGGATGAGCTGGCCATTGGAGATGTGACCTTTAAGCTCTACCCAGAAGAATTTGGCGTGGAAGGGGCTGTCGAAGTAAGTCCTTATCTAGTGCCACGTTTGCATTCGCGCTACGACTTTTACAAGGACTATCCAGAGTACCACCGGTCTCCTCGTATCATCTACCGGAGCTCGGAAGACAAGATCTTGATCAATCCTCCGGGTGCGGAGCCTCAAAAACCATCCGATGAACTCTTGAAGTTGATCATGCCACCTCTCATCATGGTTGGGGTGACCCTCTTGATCACGATTTTCCAACCGCGGGGGCTCTATATCATCGCGACGGTATCCATGTCGGTGGTCAGTGTGATCTTTTCGGTCCAAGGATTCTTCAAGAATCGTAAGAAATACAAAGAAGACAAGAAAGAGCGCGTGGAGCTCTACCATCTCTATCTCAAGGACAAGGCCAAGGACTTGGAACAGCTCTCTCGGAAGCAACGAGAAGGCATGTTTTACCATTTCCCAGCGATTGCAGACTTGACTAAGATGGTCAAACGCTATGACTCGCGGATCTACGAAAAAACACCGCTTCATTTTGACTTTTTGGCCTATCGCTTAGGCTTGGGCAAGGTTCCAACCAGCTATGAGCTCAAATATGGTCAGGAAGAGCGCAGTGGGAAGAAAGATGCCTTGGAAGAAGAAGGCTATGCCCTGTTCCAAGCTCATCAAAAGATCGACAATCTTCCGATTGTAGCCAGCCTTAATCGGGGACCGGTCGGCTATGTTGGCCCTCGTCCCATCGTGCTCGAGCAGTTGCAACTTCTAGTTGCCCAATTAGCTGTTTTTCACTCTTACCATGATCTGACCATTATTCCGATCATTCCAGAGGAAGAAAAAGAAAGTTGGGATTGGATGCGCTGGTTGCCTCATGCGACCTTGCAAGATATGAATGTCCGTAGCTTTGTCTACAATCAGCGGACACGCGATCAGGTCTTGAACAGTCTCAACCAAATCCTCAAGCTCCGCAAGGCGCAAAAAGAGGAAGAAAAAGCCAATGATACCAAGATCTTCCACCCTCACTATGTGGTGCTCATCACCGATGAGACCTTGATTTTGGACCATGTCATCATGGAGTTCTTCCGTGAGGATCCGACAGAGCTGGGCTGCTCCATCATCTATGTGGCAGACGTCCTCTCATCTCTTTCTGAAAATATCCAAACCGTTATTTCCATCAAGGACCGCAACCAAGGGCAATTGCTCTTGCAAGAAGGGGTTCTTCGGGAGCTCGACTTCCAATTGGACCACTTCCCTGAAGGTTATGACAAGGAAGCCATCTCGCGTGGCCTTGCCCCACTGAAACATATCCAACAGCTCAAGAGCTCAATTCCAGACTCAGTGACCTTCCTTGAAATGTATCAAGCGGAAACTTTCAATGACCTCAAGGTTTTGAGTCGTTGGGAGAGCCATGCTCCTTACCAAAGTTTGGCTGTGCCGATCGGTCTGCGCGGGAAGGACGATTTGGTTTACCTCAATCTCCATGAAAAAGCTCATGGACCACACGGCTTGATCGCGGGGACAACCGGTTCTGGTAAGTCTGAAACCATTCAGTCTTATATCCTGAGCCTGGCTGTCAACTTCCACCCACACGATGTGGCTTTCCTCCTCATCGACTACAAGGGTGGGGGAATGGCCAACCTCTTTAAGGATCTGCCTCACTTGCTGGGGACCATCACCAACTTGGATGGTGCCCAGTCTATGCGGGCCCTAGCCTCTATTAATGCGGAGATCCATCGTCGGGAGCGCCTCTTTGGTCAATATGGGGTCAACCATATCAACCAATACCAAAAGAAATTTAAACTGGGTGAAGCGACCGAACCGCTTCCTCACCTCTTCTTGATCAGTGATGAGTTCGCCGAACTCAAGGTCAACCAACCAGACTTTATCAAGGAATTGGTCTCTATCGCGCGTGTCGGGCGTTCCCTTGGGGTGCACTTGATCCTTGCGACGCAAAAACCTTCTGGGGTTGTGGATGACCAGATCTGGTCCAACTCTCGCTTCAAGCTAGCCCTCAAGGTGGCAGACCGTGGAGACTCTATGGAGATGCTGCGGACGGCAGATGCGGCTGAGATCACGCAAACTGGTCGTGCCTACCTCCAAGTCGGAAATAACGAAGTCTATGAACTCTTCCAAACCGCTTGGTCAGGAGCAGACTACCAGCCTGAGAAAGATCATCTAGGAATCGAAGACCATACCATCTACTTGATCAATGAACTGGGCCAATACGAAGTCCTCAATCAAGACCTCTCCGGTCTGGATATGGCAGAAGAAATCAAGGAAGTGCCAACAGAGCTGGATGTCATCGTGCAAGAGATCAATCACTTGCACCAACAAGAAGGCATCGCAGCTGTGGCCCAACCATGGTTGCCACCGCTCAAAGAGCGGATCACGCTGGATGAGTTGGACAAGGTCGTGCCGATCGAGGCTTGGCAAAAACGGACAGCTCCAAGCGTCCTGATCGGGGTAGCCGATATCCCGCAAGCGCAAAAGCAAGAAGCTGTCGCTATTGATCTGTCAAAAGATGGGAATATCCTCCTTTACGGAAGTCCAGGGACAGGAAAGACGACTTTCCTACAGACAGCCGCAATGGATCTGGCCCGCAAGCAGAGCCCAGAAAATCTGACTATGTACCTGCTTGATTTCGGAACCAATGGTTTAGCACCCTTGACTCAATTGCCGCATGTAGCTGATAGCCTCTTGCTCGATCAGACGGAAAAAATCCAGAAATTCATCCGGATCATCAACCGCGAGTTGGATCGC
>NZ_JAJNSA010000005.1:0-63647 GCF_027497875.1 Streptococcus sp. SM3
AGCTGTGAGCTGTGAGCTGTGAGCTGTGAGCTGTGAGCTGTGAGCTGTGAGCTGTGAGCTGTGAGCTGTGAGCTGTGAGCTGTGAGCTGTGAGCTGTGAGCTGTGAGCTGTGAGCTGTGAGCTGTGAGCTGTGATTGCGTTCATACCAATCATTCCTTTACTTTTTGATAGTTCTATTATATCAAAATTTCAAAATTTTGCATATCTTCTTTTTTTGATGAACAGTCAGTTGAATCATAAAGGCTATTAAAAAGATGTTCTGAAATTGCTTAGAGAGGGAAACTATGGATAAGAAAATTTTATTTGAATCTCTTAATACTGAACTATCCAAGGAGAATATTGACCTTTTCCGAAATGCCTGTGAAATATGGTATAATAGAAGAATGGCAAACAAGAATACAAGTAAAACAAGACGGAGACCGTCTAAAGCAGAACTCGAAAGAAAAGAAGCGATTCAACGAATGTTGATTTCGTTGGGAATTGCCCTTTTATTGATTTTCGCAGCCTTCAAATTAGGGGCTGCAGGTATCACCCTTTACAATTTAATTCGCTTGCTGGTGGGTAGCCTAGCTTATCTGGCAATATTCGGCCTATTAATCTATCTCTTCCTTTTCAAGTGGATCCGAAAACAGGAAGGACTCTTATCTGGCTTTTTCACCATATTTGCAGGTTTACTCTTGATTTTTGAGGCCTATTTAGTTTGGAAATATGGTTTGGACAAGTCGGTCCTAAAAGGAACCATGGCGCAGGTTGTGACGGATTTGACTGGTTTTCGAACGACCAGTTTTGCTGGAGGAGGTTTGATTGGTGTTGGTCTTTATATTCCAACTGCCTTTCTCTTCTCAAATATCGGTACTTACTTTATTGGTTCTATCTTGATTTTAGTGGGTGCTCTCCTAGTCAGTCCTTGGTCTGTTTACGATATTGCTGAATTTTGCAGTAGAGGCTTTGCCAAATGGCGGGAAGGGCATGAGCGTCGAAAAGAGGAACGCTTTGTCAAACAAGAAGAAAAAGCTCGTCAAAAGGCTGAGCAAGAGGCTAGATTAGAAAAAGAAGAGGCTGAAAAAGCCTTACTTGATATGCCTCCTGTTGATATGGAAACGGGTGAAATTCTGACAGAAGATGTTGTGGTTGATGTTCCACCTGTTCCGGAAGAAGAGTGGGTAGAACCAGAAATCATCCTACCTCAAGCTGAACTTGAATTCCCTGAACAGGAAGATGGCTCTGATGAAGAAGATGTTCAGGTCGATTTTTCAGCCAAGGAAGCCCTTGAATACAAACTTCCAAGTTTACAACTCTTTGCCCCAGATAAACCAAAGGACCAGTCTAAAGAAAAGAAAATCGTTCGTGAAAACATCAAAATCCTGGAAGAAACCTTTGCTAGTTTTGGTATTAAGGTAACAGTTGAACGGGCCGAGATTGGGCCATCAGTGACCAAGTATGAAGTTAAGCCAGCTGTCGGTGTAAGGGTCAACCGCATTTCCAATCTAGCAGATGATCTCGCTCTAGCCTTGGCAGCCAAGGATGTCCGGATTGAAGCACCTATCCCAGGGAAATCTTTAGTGGGAATTGAAGTACCCAACTCTGAGGTTGCTACTGTGTCCTTCCGCGAACTATGGGAACAATCTCAAACGAAAGCAGAAAATCTCTTGGAAATTCCTTTAGGGAAGGCTGTTAATGGAACCGCAAGAGCTTTTGACCTTTCTAAAATGCCCCACTTGCTCGTCGCAGGTTCAACGGGATCAGGGAAGTCAGTAGCTGTTAATGGCATTATTGCTAGCATTCTCATGAAGGCGAGACCAGACCAGGTCAAGTTTATGATGGTGGACCCTAAGATGGTTGAGTTGTCTGTTTACAATGATATTCCCCACCTCTTGATTCCAGTCGTGACCAATCCACGTAAGGCCAGCAAGGCTTTGCAAAAGGTCGTGGATGAAATGGAAAATCGTTATGAACTCTTTGCCAAGGTGGGAGTTCGGAATATTGCAGGTTTTAATGCCAAGGTAGAAGAGTTTAATGCCCAGTCTGAGTACAAGCAGGTTCCGCTACCGTTCATTGTCGTGATTGTGGATGAGTTGGCTGACCTCATGATGGTTGCCAGCAAGGAAGTGGAAGATGCCATCATTCGTCTTGGACAGAAGGCACGTGCTGCCGGCATCCACATGATTCTTGCAACCCAGCGTCCATCCGTTGACGTAATTTCTGGTCTGATTAAGGCCAATGTCCCATCTCGAGTGGCTTTTGCGGTATCATCAGGGACTGACTCCCGTACTATCTTGGATGAAAATGGAGCAGAAAAACTGCTTGGACGTGGAGATATGCTCTTTAAACCAATCGATGAAAATCATCCAGTTCGTCTCCAAGGATCCTTTATCTCGGATGATGATGTTGAACGCATCGTAAACTTTATCAAGGCTCAGGCGAATGCAGACTACGATGAGAGTTTTGATCCAGGTGAGGTTTCTGAAAATGAAGGTGAATTTCCAGATGGTGAAACTGGTGGAGATCCGCTCTTTGAAGAAGCCAAAGCTTTGGTCATTGAGACCCAGAAAGCTAGTGCGTCAATGATTCAGCGTCGTTTATCAGTTGGATTTAACCGTGCGACCCGCCTTATGGAAGAACTCGAAATGGCAGGTGTCATCGGTCCAGCTGAAGGTACCAAACCAAGAAAAGTATTGCAACAATAAAAAATAGCTTCTTTCCAAGTTTGGAGGGAAGCTATTTTACTGGCTATTGATTGGTATTATTTTCTGAATTTGGAGTATTGGACTGTTTTTCATTTTCAGTAGTGGGTTTACTTGGAGCAGGAGTAGTAGAGTCCTGAGTTGCTGTTTTCTGCTCTTCTTTTTTCTCTTCCTTGACGCTAGATTTTGGCGTTTCCTCTTGTTGTGTTTTTTCTTGAGAAGTGTTATTTTCCTTATTGGGACTAGTGTTTTCCTGAGGGGATTCCTTTTGAATTTCTTTGACAATTGTTGTCGTCTGGCTTGTCGTAGGTTCTTTTTTAGTATTTTTGTTATTATCCAAGGCGTTCATGATAGTGATACTTGCGGTAATCAAGCCAAGAATACTACCGATAGTAGCAACGGTTTTTTGAAAGACCGTGAAGCCTTTTTTGATGTGTTCTGTTTTTGGTTTTGAAGTTCTACGATAATTAGACATACATTCTCTCCTTTAATTAAAGTTTATTATACCGCATTTCTTTAAAAAAATCTTAAAAAAAGAGGAATTGCCCTTTCTTGTCGCAAGCTCCGTTTCATGATACAATAGAAGAAGTGATTTTAGAAAGCGTGAGAAAACATGATTTACTTTGATAATTCGGCGACGACCAAGCCTTATCCTGAAGCCCTTGAAACTTATATGCAGGTGGCTTCAAAAATTTTAGGAAATCCATCTAGTCTTCATCGTTTAGGGGACCAGGCAACACGAATCTTAGATGCTTCTCGCCAACAGATTGCAGATTTAATTGGTAAGAAAAGCGATGAAATCTTCTTTACTTCTGGTGGGACAGAAGGAGATAACTGGGTCATCAAGGGTGTGGCCTTTGAAAAAGCTCAATTTGGCAAGCACATCATCGTATCAGCCATTGAACATCCAGCAGTCAAAGAGTCAGCTCTCTGGTTGAAAAGTCAAGGATTTGAAGTGGATTTTGCTCCAGTTGATGAGAAAGGATTTGTGGATGTTGAGGCGCTAGCAGATTTGATAAGACCTGATACGACCCTCGTTTCCATCATGGCAGTTAACAACGAAATTGGCTCTGTTCAGCCCATTGAGGCTATTTCAGAACTGTTAGCAGACAAACCAACTATTTCCTTCCACGTTGATGCAGTTCAGGCACTTGCCAAAATTCCGACTGAAAAGTACCTGACAGAACGAGTGGATTTTGCGACTTTCTCTGGTCACAAGTTCCACGGAGTTCGTGGTGTTGGTTTTGTCTATATCAAGTATGGCAAGAAGATTACGCCTCTTTTAACAGGTGGTGGTCAGGAACGTGATTATCGCTCGACAACTGAAAATGTGGCAGGGATTGCAGCGACAGCCAAGGCTCTCCGTTTGTCCATGGAAAAGCTAGATTTCTTTACGAGTAAGATAGGACAGATGAAGGCAGTGATTCGCCAAGCCCTTCTGGACTACCCAGATATTTTTATCTTCTCAGATGAGGAAGAATTCGCACCTCATATTCTGACTTTTGGAATCAAGGGTGTTCGTGGTGAAGTCATTGTTCACGCCTTTGAAGACTATGATATTTTCATCTCAACGACCTCTGCTTGTTCATCCAAGGCCGGGAAACCTGCAGGAACCCTGATTGCCATGGGAGTGGATAAAGATAAGGCCCAGTCAGCTGTGCGTCTTAGCCTAGACCTTGAAAATGATATGAGTCAGGTCGAGCAGTTTTTGACCAAGTTAAAATTGATTTACAATCAAACTAGAAAAGTAAGATAGGAGCATTCATGCAATATTCAGAAATTATGATTCGCTACGGAGAGTTGTCAACCAAGGGTAAAAATCGTATGCGTTTCATCAATAAACTTCGCAATAATATTTCAGACGTTTTGTCTATCTATCCCCAAGTTAAGGTAACAGCAGATCGCGACCGTGCCCACGCTTACCTCAATGGAGCAGATTACACAGCAGTAGCAGAATCGCTCAAACAAGTTTTTGGAATTCAAAACTTTTCCCCTGTTTATAAGGTTGAAAAATCTGTAGAAGTTCTGAAGTCTTCTGTCCAAGAGATTATGCAGGACATCTACAAGGATGGCATGACCTTTAAAATTTCTAGCAAGCGTAGCGACCACAACTTTGAGTTGGATAGTCGTGAACTCAATCAAACACTTGGAGGAGCTGTTTTCGAAGCCATTCCAAATGTGCAAGCTCAAATGAAAAGTCCTGACATCAATCTTCAGGTGGAGATCCGTGAAGAAGCAGCCTATCTTTCTTATGAAACCATTCGTGGGGCTGGTGGTTTGCCAGTTGGAACTTCAGGTAAAGGGATGCTCATGTTGTCAGGAGGGATTGACTCACCTGTAGCAGGTTATCTTGCTCTTAAGCGTGGAGTGGATATTGAAGCTGTTCATTTTGCCAGCCCACCTTACACCAGTCCTGGTGCCCTAAAAAAAGCCCAAGATTTGACTCGAAAATTGACCAAGTTCGGTGGCAATATCCAGTTTATCGAGGTGCCTTTCACAGAGATTCAAGAGGAAATCAAAGCCAAAGCGCCAGAAGCCTATCTCATGACCTTGACGCGTCGTTTTATGATGCGGATTACTGACCGTATTCGTGAAGTACGAAATGGTTTAGTTATCATCAATGGGGAGAGTCTAGGTCAAGTAGCCAGTCAAACCCTTGAAAGCATGCAGGCTATCAATGCCGTTACCAACACTCCCATCATCCGCCCAGTTGTAACCATGGACAAGTTGGAAATCATTGACATCGCCCAGGAAATCGATACCTTTGACATTTCAATCCAACCGTTTGAAGACTGCTGTACCATTTTTGCACCAGATCGCCCAAAGACTAATCCTAAGATTAAGAATGCAGAGCAGTATGAAGCACGTATGGATGTTGAAGGTTTAGTTGAGCGAGCTGTGGATGGAATCATGATTACTGAGATTACACCGCAGGCTGAAAAAGATGAAGTGGATGACTTGATTGACAATCTCCTCTAATCAGAAAATCCAGAAGAATTTAGAAAAATAGATGAAAAAGTTAGTTTTTAATTCCAAAAATGGAAGCAAAACTAACTTTTTTTCTATAAATGTGATATAATGAAATAAAATTTTGAATATAGAGAGTTTTCTGACAATGAATCAATCCTACTTTTATTTAAAAATGAAAGAACACAAACTCAAGGTTCCTTATACAGGTAAGGAGCGCCGTGTGCGTGTTCTTCTGCCTAAAGATTATGAGAAAGACACGGATCGTTCCTATCCTGTTGTTTACTTTCATGACGGGCAAAATGTTTTTTATAGCAAGGAGTCTTTCATTGGCCATTCATGGAAGATTATCCCAGCTATTAAGCGTAATCCTGATATCAGTCGCATGATTGTCGTTGCCATTGACAATGATGGTATGGGGCGGATGAATGAGTATGCGGCTTGGAAGTTCCAAGAATCTCCTATTCCGGGGCAGCAGTTTGGCGGTAAGGGTGTGGAATATTCTGAGTTTGTCATGGAGGTGGTCAAACCTTTTATCGATGAGACCTACCGTACCAAAGCTGACCGCCAGCATACGGCTATGATTGGCTCCTCACTAGGCGGCAATATTACCCAGTTTATCGGTTTGGAATACCAAGACCAAATTGGATGTCTAGGGGTCTTTTCATCTGCTAACTGGCTCCACCAAGAAGCCTTTAATCGCTACATCGAGCGCCAGAAACTATCGCCTGACCAGCGTATCTTTATCTATGTTGGAACAGAAGAAGCAGATGATACGGACAAGACCCTGATGGCTGGTAATATCAAGCAAGCCTATATTGACTCGTCGCTTCGCTATTACCATGATTTGATAGCAGGGGGAGTTCATCTGGATAATCTTGTCCTGAAAGTTCAGTCTGGTGCCATCCATAGTGAAATCCCTTGGTCGGAGAATTTACCAGACTGTCTGAGATTTTTTGCAGAGAAATGGTAAGTTAGGAAAGGAGAAAGCCAATGCATATTGAAAACCTTAGCCACTGGAGTGGCAATCTTAACCGTGAAATGTACCTTAATCGTTATGGACATGCTGGGATTCCAGTTGTGGTCTTTGCTTCATCAGGTGGTAGTCACAACGAATACTATGATTTTGGCATGATTGGGGCCTGTGCTTCTTTTATCGAGGAAGGCCGTGTCCAGTTCTTTACCCTATCCAGTGTTGACAGTGAGAGCTGGTTGGCCACTTGGAAAAATGGGCACGACCAAGCGGAAATGCATCGTGCCTATGAACGCTATGTGATTGAAGAGGCTATTCCTTTTATCAAGCATAAGACAGGTTGGTTTGATGGCATGATGACGACAGGTTGCTCGATGGGCGCCTACCATGCTGTCAATTTCTTCCTCCAGCATCCAGATGTCTTTACCAAAGTAATTGCTCTTAGTGGTGTTTACGATGCACGTTTCTTTGTCGGCGATTACTACAATGACGATGCTATTTACCAAAACTCGCCAGTAGATTATATCTGGAATCAGAATGACGGCTGGTTTATTGATCGTTACCGTCAGGCAGAGATTGTGCTGTGTACGGGGCTTGGTGCCTGGGAACATGACGGACTACCGTCTTTCTACAAGCTCAAAGAAGCCTTTGACCAGAAACAAATTCCAGCCTGGTTTGCTGAATGGGGACACGATGTCGCCCACGACTGGGAATGGTGGCGCAAACAAATGCCCTATTTTCTTGGACACCTGTATCTATAAAAGGAGCTACCTATGAATTATCTTGTTATTTCTCCCTATTATCCACAAAACTTTCAACAGTTTACTATTGAACTAGCCAATAAAGGTATTACCGTCTTGGGAATTGGTCAAGAGCCCTACGAGCAACTGGATGATCCCTTGCGCAATAGCCTGACTGAGTATTTCCGCGTTGATAATCTTGAGAACATAGACGAAGTCAAACGTGCAGTTGCTTTTCTCTTTTATAAACATGGCCCAATTGACCGCATCGAGTCTCACAATGAATATTGGCTTGAGCTAGACGCAGCACTCAGAGAACAATTCAATGTTTTTGGTGCCAAACCAGAAGACCTTAAAAAGACTAAATTTAAGTCTGAAATGAAGAAACTTTTCAAAAAAGCAGGTGTCCCTGTGGTACCTGGAGCTGTTATCAAGACGGAAGAAGATGTTGATCAAGCTGTGAGAGAAATCGGCCTTCCAATGATTGCAAAACCTGATAATGGAGTGGGAGCAGCCGCGACCTTTAAGCTTGAAACAGAAGACGATATCAATCACTTCAAGCAAGAATGGGACCATTCAACCGTTTATTTCTTTGAAAAATTTGTCACTTCCAGCGAAATCTGTACCTTTGACGGGCTCGTAGACAAGGATGGTAAGATTGTCTTTTCAACGACCTTCGACTACGCCTATACACCGCTTGATCTCATGATTTACAAGATGGACAATTCTTATTACGTTCTCAAGGATATGGATCCTAAACTTCGCAGGTATGGGGAAGCGATTGTCAAAGAATTTGGTATGAAAGAACGTTTCTTCCATATCGAGTTCTTCCGTGAGGGGGATGATTATATTGCCATTGAGTACAATAACCGTCCTGCAGGTGGTTTTACCATTGATGTTTATAACTTTGCCCATTCCTTGGACCTCTACCGTGGCTATGCAGCTATTGTCGCAGGAGAAGAGTTCCCAGCGTCAGACTTTGAACCTCTGTATTGTTTGGCTACATCACGTCGTGCAAATGCTCATTATGCCTATTCTGAGGAGGACTTGCTTGCTAAATACAGCCAGCAGTTCAAGGTTAAAAAAATCATGCCAGCGGCCTTTGCGGAACTTCAAGGGGATTACCTTTATATGCTGACAACTCCGAGTCGACAAGAAATGGAGCAGATGATTGCAGATTTCGGACAACGTCAAGAATAAGAACTCTCGGATTAAGGAGAATGACCTTCTTAATCCTTTTGCTTTTTATAAGAAATAAAACCGCTTTCTCATATATTCTTTTAGAAAACCTGTTGATAAAAGAAATAAAAATTGATAGAATAGGGATTGTCTAAAAAATATTAAGGAGAATCTATCAAATGGATTTTACATGGGCTATTAAATATGCCACTGAATTTTTGGGAACTGCTATTTTGATTATTCTTGGAAATGGTGCAGTTGCCAACGTTGAACTTAAAGGTACGAAAGGTCACCAAAGTGGCTGGATCGTTATCGCTGTTGGTTATGGTATGGGGGTTATGATCCCAGCTTTGATGTTTGGTAATGTATCAGGTAACCACATCAACCCAGCCTTCACTCTTGGACTTGCGATCAGCGGTCTCTTCCCTTGGGCACAAGTAGCGCCTTATATCATCTCACAAGTTTTGGGTGCTATCTTTGGTCAAGCATTGGTTGTGGCAACACACCGCCCATATTACTTGAAAACTGAAAATCCAAACAACATCTTGGGTACTTTCTCAACCATTTCAAGTTTGGATAATGGTACAAAAGAATCACATTTCGCAGCAACCGTTAATGGTTTTGTAAACGAGTTTATCGGTTCATTTGTTCTTTTCTTCGCAGCCCTTGGTATGACTAAAAACTTCTTTGGTTCTGAAGTGCTTCAATACATGAAACAAATGGCTAGTCAAGCAGGTCAAAATGTTGACTTTTCTGATTTAGCAATCAAAGCCCAAGTAGCACCTCATACAGCTTCTGGTCTTGGAATTGCTCACTTGGCACTTGGATTCCTTGTTATGGCCTTGGTAACATCACTTGGTGGACCTACAGGACCTGCCTTGAACCCAGCCCGTGACTTGGGGCCACGTCTCCTTCATGCTTTCCTTCCAAAATCAGTTCTTGGTGAGCACAAAGGTGATTCAAAATGGTGGTATTCTTGGGTACCAGTAGTAGCACCGATCGCAGCAGCAATTGCGGCAGTAGCTATCTTCAAATTCCTTTACCTATAAGAAATTGAAACCGAGGAAATCCTCGGTTTTTTAGATGAAATTTTACGAAAAAAAGGTAAATCTGAGCATAATTTCTTGTAAAAAATTCTAAAATCCTTTAAAATAAAAGAGTTGGAGGAATTTATGAATGTAAATCAGATTGTACGGATTATTCCTACTTTAAAAGTTAATAATAGAAAATTAAATGAAACATTTTATATTGAAACTCTTGGCATGAAGGCCTTGTTAGAAGAATCGGCCTTTCTGTCACTAGGCGACCAAACAGGTCTAGAAAAGCTGATTTTAGAAGAAGCTCCAAGTATGCGCACTCGTAAGGTAGAGGGAAGAAAGAAACTAGCTAGATTGATTGTCAAGGTGGAAAATCCCTTGGAAATCGAAGAACTCTTATCTAAAACTAATTCGATTCATCGATTGTATAAAGGTCAAAATGGCTACGCTTTTGAAATTTTTTCACCCGAAGATGATTTGATTTTGATTCATGCGGAAGATGACAGAGCAAGTCTAGTAGAAGTAGGAGAAAAGCCAGAATTTCAAACAGATTTGGAGTCAATTTCTTTAAGTAAATTTGAAATTTCTATGGAATTACACCTCCCAACGGATGTAGATAGTTTCTTGGAACTATCTGAAATTGGGGCATCCCTTGATTTTATCCCAGCTCAGGGTCAAGATTTGACTGTGGACAATACGGCTACTTGGGACTTATCGATGCTCAAGTTCTTGGTCAATGAACTAGATATAGCAAGTCTTCGCAAGAAGTTTGAGTCTACCGAATATTTTATTCCTAAGTCTGAAAAATTCTTCCTTGGTAAAGATAGAAATAATGTTGAATTGTGGTTTGAAGAAGTATGAAGTGGACCAAGATTATTAAAAAAATAGAAGAACAAATCGAGGCAGGGATCTATCCCGGGGCCTCTTTTGCGTATTTTAAGGGCAATCAATGGACGGAGTTCTATTTAGGTCAGAGTGACCCAGAGCATGGCTTGCAGACTCAGGTAGGACTAGTTTATGATCTAGCCAGTGTCAGCAAGGTTGTTGGCGTTGGCACAGTTTTTACTTTTTTGTGGGAAAGAGGTCAATTAGATATTGACAGACCAGTAACCGATTTTTTACCTGAGAGTGATTATCCAGATATTACTATTCGTCAGCTCTTAACTCATGCTACAGACCTTGATCCTTTTATTCCCAATCGTGATCTTTTAACAGCCTCAGAATTAAAGGAAGCGATGTTTCATCTCAACAGACGAAGTCAGCCAGCCTTTCTTTATTCGGATGTTCATTTTTTACTGTTGGGCTTTGTTTTGGAAAGAATCTTTAATCAAGACTTGGATGTGATTTTACAGGAGCAAGTTTTTAATCCTTGGAGAATGACGGAAACCCAATTTGGGCCTGTTGAGCTTGCTGTTCCAACGGTTAGAGGTGTAGAGGCAGGTATGGTACATGATCCCAAGGCTCGCCTCCTGGGTAGACATGCAGGTAGTGCTGGTTTATTTTCTACTGTAAAGGATTTACAAGTCTTTTTAGAACACTATTTAGCAGATGATTTTGCAAGAGATTTAAGTCAAAATTTTTCTCCTTTGGATGACAAGGAACGTTCTTTGGCATGGAATTTGGAAGGAGATTGGCTAGACCATACGGGCTATACAGGTACCTTTATCATGTGGAATCGTCAGAAGCAAGAAGCGGCTATTTTCCTATCCAATCGTACCTATGAAAAGGATGAGAGGGCTCAATGGATTTTAGACCGCAATCAGGTGATGGATTTGATTCGCAAAGAAGAGTAAGGAGAGACATGTCAAACAGTTTAAAAGGGACTCTATTAACAGTTGTGGCTGGTATTGCTTGGGGGTTGTCAGGAACGAGTGGCCAATACCTGATGACACACGGAATTTCGGCTCTGGTCTTGACTAACTTACGACTTTTAATCGCCGGTGGGATTCTCATGGTCTTGGCTTATGCTACTGCAAAGGATAAAATGCTGGCCTTTTTAAAGGATAGAAAGAGTTTGCTGTCTCTTCTTATTTTTGCTCTAATTGGTCTCTTCCTCAATCAATTTGCCTATCTAACTGCTATTCAGGAGACCAATGCAGGTACCGCGACAGTGCTTCAGTATGTTTGTCCTGTCGGAATTTTAATTTATAGCTGTATCAAGGATAAGGTGGCGCCGACACTGGGAGAGATTATTTCAATCATATTAGCCATTGGAGGGACCTTCCTGATCGCCACTCATGGGCAGTTGGACCAGTTATCCATGACACCTGCCGGTCTGTTCTGGGGTCTCTTTTCTGCTCTGACTTACGCACTTTATATCATTTTGCCCATAGCCTTGATTAAGAAGTGGGGGAGCAGTTTGGTCATTGGTGTGGGAATGGTCATATCAGGTTTGGTCGCTCTTCCTTTAACAGGAGTTCTACAGACTGTTATCCCAACTAGTATTGATTTTCTCCTCGCTTTTGCGGGCATTATTCTTATCGGGACTGTCTTTGCCTATACAGCTTTCCTTAAAGGAACCAGTCTGATAGGACCTGTCAAGTCAAGCTTGTTGGCTTCAATTGAGCCAATCTCGGCGGTATTCTTTGCCTTCCTAATCATGAATGAACAATTTTATCCCTTTGATTTTCTTGGTATGGCAATGATTTTAATTGCAGTAACTCTGATTTCTTTGAAAGATTTATTGTTAGAGAAATAAACAACAAATGAAAGTAGATGATAACCACTCTTAAAGAGGGGTTATTTTTGGTAGTAAAAGTCTTTAAATCTAAGTGAATTAATGAAATTTTATAAAAGTTTAAGCCTTTTTTCTTAAAATATTTATATGAGTATAGAATACCTGGAGAAAATATGAATATTTTTAAAAAAATACATCCATCTAAACCTCTAAAATACTTGAGATGGTTTGATATTGTGATTATTACGATCATAATGTTTGGTCAGTTTATAATTCGTTCAACCGAGCTATTTTTAGCAAATACGTTTCCAACGGGTGTATCAAGTACAGTAGGGACAGTTAGACAGGCTGCAAGCGAAGGTGCTGCTTATTTTAGTAATTTTACCCTGCAAGCTATATTACTGACTGTGACCTTACTCTATCTTTTGATTCGAAACTATGATTTTAAACAGCTTCCTATTTGCTGGAATTGGTCCATTATCTTTTGGGTTCCATTTATATTTGCTTTAGTGGGACTGTTTGGAGACTTGGTTACAACTCTCACTGGTAAATATAATTACTTTAATCCAGACCTTTTTGCCTATATAGATTTCACGCAAATAATAGGGAAGTTTTTAGCTCTCAGCCCGATAGCGATTGCCTATGCCTTGCTTAATGGATTTTATGAAGAGTTTTTCTTTCTAGGTTTGTTGACTTCAGTGAAGGAAAAACATAAGTGGTTGGTTTTGCTTTATTCTACTAGTATTCGTATTTCCTTCCACACCTATCAAGGATTAGTATGGGCTTTGGTAATCGGTGTAGTTTATGGCTTATTCTATTATTTCTTATACAAATATAAAATTAAAAATCTCCTTCCATTCTTTCTCATGCATGCTTTAGCAGATATGTTTGGTTCTAGCCTGATCTATCTATTGGTTGCTTGGGGGACTTAAAAATTAGAAAAGTCCACTCAGTTGTCTGAGAGGACTTTTTGTGTCAAGATGTTTAGTCTTTATTTTCGTATGGCAAGATCAAGTTCAAGATGATTCCTGTCATGGCTGATAGGGCAGTACCTGAAAGTGTAACTGGACCGAGTTTAAGGATAGCTCCTCCAAGTCCAAGGACCAACATAGCACTTGCGATGATTAGGTTACGCATTTGAGCGAAATCAACACGTTCTTTGATCAAGACTTTCAAACCGTTGCTGGCGATAACTCCATAGAGAAGGATTGACATACCACCAAGTACAGCATTTGGAATGGTTGAAATCAAGGCAGTGAATTTACCAAGGAAGCTAAGGGCAATCGCGATGAAGGCAGCGTTACGGATAACTGAGACAGAAGCGATACGAGTCATACCGATAACCCCTGTATTTTCTCCGTAAGTTGTATTGGCTGGTCCACCAAGGAAGGCAGAAACAGAAGTTGCGATACCGTCACCAAGAAGAGTACGGTGAAGACCTGGTTCTTTCAAGAATTGACGGCCACAGATTTGACCTAAAACAGTATGGTCTCCGATATGTTCAGAAATTGTTACGATAGCGATTGGCAAGATAGCGATGGTTTCTGGGCCAAAGTAAAGATTGTATTCTTTAAAGGCACCACCTGTGCTAAATGGCAAGTAGAAACCAGGAATTTCAAACCAGTTAGCTTTAAGGACTGGTGTAAAGTCAACCAAACCAAGAGTTAGTGCGAAGAGGTAACCACCGATAATGGCAAAGAGGAATGGAATGATTCGTAGGAAGCCTTTTCCTTTTGTATTGATAAAGGCAGCAATCAAGAAAGTAACAACGGCTACAAGAGCATTTTTCCAATTTCCATCAGCTACAAGACCAGCGTTAGTAACAGCTGAACCTGCAAGTCCAAGACCGATAACGATGATCATAGGTCCGATGATGATTGGTGGCAAGAGTTTATCAATCCATTTTGTACCCGCAAAACGAACACTTGCAGCCACAAGGACATAGACTAAACCAGTCAAGATAACCCCTGTTTGAGCAGCAGATACATCACCACCCATTTCTTTCATAGCTAGGGACATAGCTGTGATAAAGGCAAATGAGGAACCTAGATAAACGGGAACTTTAAAACCAGTTGAAATCATATAGATGAGTGTTCCTACACCTGAAGCAAAAAGGGCAACAGATACAGGCATTCCCAAAATCAAGGGTACCAAGATGGTCGCTCCAAACATGGCGAAAACGTGTTGGAAACTAAGGAGAATTCCTTTTCCAGCTGAAGGACGTTGGTCAACGTCTAGTAACAAATCAACAGTTGATTCTTGTTTCATATAAACCTCACTTTTGGGCATCAAAAAAGAGCCCATTATTTTACAGCAATAGGCCCTCAGAGTAAGACTTCTCTAAAATCTAGACTTTAAAGAGTTTTAAATATTTCTGCGTCTTCGTCACCTCACGGGATGACATTAAAAACCTTTGCTTGTGATAGTATAGCAGAAATTCCGAACTTTGTAAACATTTTTTACTAAAAAATTTAAAGTGGGCGTTTGTTGGGCATGCCAGCCTTTCTTGGATATTTATTTGGTGTTTCTTTTTTCTTTTCTACCACTGTGATGTAACGTGGATCTCCATTTGGTAGGGCGTAGCTGAGATTGTCTTCGACTTTACTAAAAAGGAGGTTGAGGGCATTCTTAGCTTCTAATAATTCCTCAGGCGCATTGCTGGCCTTGAGTGCCAATAGTTTTCCGCCAACTTTAAGGTAAGGAATTGTCAATTCAGATAAAACCTGCATGCGGGCAACCGCACGAGCTGTTACAAAATCATATTGAGCACGGAAGTTCTTGTCTTGGGCAAAATCTTCTGCACGACCGTGGTAGAAATGAACACCGTCCAAATCTAGTTCTTGAGCCAACAGTTGGAGGAAGTTGATACGCTTATTTAGAGAATCAATAATAGTCACATCAAGCTGAGGATAGAGAATTTTCATTGGTAGACTAGGAAATCCCGCCCCAGCTCCAATATCAAGCAGTTTGATAGTTTCATTGGGAATCAAACCTTGAAGAATGGGTGCAATCGAATCGTAAAAATGTTTGAGATAAATTTCATCCTTGTCTGTAATAGCTGTTAGATTGATTTTTTCATTCCACTCGACCAAGAGTTCAAAATAACGTTCAAATTGTTTTTTTTGCTGGTCAGAAAGTGAAAGATTTTGCTCGGCAAGCAAGTTGTAAAATGTTTCTGGTTTCATAGTTTTTTCCTTCTTTAGTATCATCTTATTTTACCACAATCATTAAAAATTTGATATACTGGTACTAATCTAAAAGCAGAAAGGACTTATATAATGACTTGGATTATTCTTGGAGTTTTAGCTCTTATTGTGATTTTTGTGATTGTTAGCTATAACGGTTTGGTTAAGAATCGTATGCAAACAAAGGAGGCTTGGAGTCAGATTGATGTTCAGTTGAAACGTCGAAATGATCTCTTGCCAAACTTGATTGAGACTGTAAAAGGTTATGCTAAATATGAAGGTTCTACCCTTGAAAAGGTGGCAGAACTTCGCAATCAAGTTGCTGCAGCGACTTCACCAGCAGAAGCTATGAAAGCTAGTGATGCCCTCACTCGTCAAGTTTCAGGTATTTTTGCAGTTGCAGAAAGCTATCCAGATTTGAAAGCTAGTGCAAACTTTGTTAAATTGCAAGAGGAGTTGACAAATACAGAAAATAAAATTTCTTACTCTCGTCAACTCTACAACAGTGTTGTCAGCAACTACAACGTAAAATTAGAAACTTTCCCAAGCAATATTATCGCTGGAATGTTTGGATTTAAAGCAGCAGATTTCCTTCAAACACCAGAAGAGGAAAAGGCGGTTCCTAAAGTTGATTTTAGCGGTTTAGGTGACTAAGATGTTGTTTGATCAAATTGCAAGCAATAAACGAAGAACCTGGATTTTGTTGCTGGTATTTTTCTTACTCTTAGCTCTGGTTGGCTATGCGGTTGGTTACCTCTTTATGCGGTCTGGATTTGGTGGTTTGGTTATCGCGCTGATTATCGGCTTTATCTATGCCATGTCTATGATTTTTCAATCAACAGAGATTGTCATGTCCATGAATGGCGCGCGTGAAGTTAATGAGCAAACGGCACCAGACCTCTACCATGTAGTGGAAGATATGGCTATGGTCGCTCAGATTCCTATGCCCCGTGTTTTCATCATTGAGGATTCTTCTTTAAATGCCTTTGCGACAGGTTCTAATCCTCAAAATGCGGCGGTTGCTGCGACGTCAGGTCTCCTATCTATCATGAATCGTGAAGAACTAGAAGCTGTTATGGGACATGAAGTCAGTCATATTCGTAATTACGATATCCGCATTTCGACTATTGCTGTTGCCCTTGCTAGTGCTATCACCATGCTTTCTAGTATGGCAGGTCGTATGATGTGGTGGGGTGGAGCAGGTCGCAGACGAAGTGACGATGATAGAGATGGAAATGGTCTTGAAATCATTATGCTAGTGGTTTCCCTACTAGCTATTGTGCTGGCACCTCTCGCCGCAACCTTGGTGCAACTAGCCATTTCTCGTCAGAGGGAATTCCTAGCTGATGCTTCCAGCGTCGAGTTGACTCGCAATCCTCAAGGAATGATCAATGCTCTACGTAAGTTGGATAATAGTAAACCGATGAGTCGTCCTGTAGATGATGCCAGCAGTGCACTTTATATCAATGATCCCAAGAAAGGGGGAGGGTTCCAAAAACTCTTTTATACCCACCCACCTATCTCAGAACGGATTGAACGTTTAAAACATATGTAAAATGAAGGCTGGGAAAAAGTCTTTAAAATCTTAAAAACGCATAATATCAGGTGTGCAAAAACTTGATATTATGCGTTTTATTATGGGAAGATTTACTTTCTCTTCTCCTAAAATTGTGTTTTTGCCCCACCTATCTGCTATGTTGCAAATTTATAAATCGTCTAAATTAACTATCTCCAAACCGTGTTCTGTCAAGCGATAGATAGTCGAACAGACCTCTTTTAAGAAACGCCTGTCATGCGAAACAGTGATGAGACCGCCTGGATAGGTTGCAAAGAGTTTTCTGATTTCAGGTTGAGAAGTTGGAGAAAAGTTTCGTGTGGGTTCATCCAGCAGGAGAAAGTTTGGTTTGCGCAGGACTAAATCCAAAAGCAGGAGTTTTCCCTGTTGCCCGCCAGATAAGGAGCGAATTTGATGTTGCATTTCTGGATAACTGAAATTGAGACTTGCTAAGTGAGATTGGATTTTCTGCAGTTCCTCTTTTTCCCCAGTTTTGCTGAGGTAGACGATTGGGGATAAATCCAATTGCAGTTTTTTATGGTAATCTTGTGGCATAAAACCAAGCGAAATCTCTCTTTTATCATTAAGAAGTTGCTGTAACTTTGCTAACAGAGTTGATTTTCCAACACCATTTGGGCCGATAATACCGATTTTTTCTTGGCCACGGATAGTTAATTGTAGTTCTTGCACCAGAACTCGGTCGCCAATGGACAAATTTTCTTTTTCCAGTTGGATTAAGACTTTAGATGCCGGTAATGGTTGGATGTCTGAAAAGAAAAGTTGGATTTGTTCCTCTTCAAGCGGCTTTTGGGTCATGGACTGAGCTGCCCTTTCGTAGCGTTTTTCTTGTGAGAGGACAGTTTTCATCTTTTTAGCCAATAGGCGACCGGCAGTACTATCTTTAGTAGCTCGAAGCGCAGTTTCTACATTTTGCTTGACTCGTCGATGTTTTTCCATAGTTTTATCGTAGGCTCTTTGGTCGTTAGCAGCTTGCTGGCTTTGTCTGGCAAAATTAGCCTTTCTCTGCTCACTATAGCGATCATAGTCTAAATGCTCTACTAGCGTTTCCGCTTCTTTACGGTGCTTGACCAGTCGCAAGTGGACAATAGTGTCTGCCGTTTCAGAAAGAAAGTCTTCATCATGGGAAATGAAAATAACAGTTTGTCTAATCTTGCAAATCTGACCTTTTAGCCAATCAACCGTCTCAAGGTCTAAGTCATTTGAAGGTTCATCTAAAAATAGAATCTCAAAAGGTTTGGCTAACTCATGGATGAGTTGAACTTTCAAAGCTTCGCCCCCTGATAGACTGCCAATTTCTTGGTCGCTAGCAAAACGATCGCTATCAAAATGCAATTCCTCAGCTAAACGATAGAGGACACTGTAATCTAAATCAATAGTATCTAAAAAGAAGTAGTCGTGTAAAGTTTTCTTTTTCAGGTCCTCGGGGAGTTTTTGAGGAATGTAGGCTATTGATTGATAATCAGATTGAATTTCTCCCCTAATAGTGAAATCAGGCAAAGCTTCCCTCATTAAAGTTTTAAGCAAGGTTGATTTGCCATTTCCTTCTTCTCCAATAATAGCTACCTTTTCCCCGTCTTGTATGGTCATGCTTAAGTCAGATACAAGATCTCGTAGATCTTTGTTTTGAGTGATAGTTAGATGATTGATTTTTATCATATTGTTGCCCTTTCTAGAATGTCGATAGTGCATAACAAAAAGCTCTACTTTATCTAGTAGAGCCCAAAGTCACTGTCAAAACTCTATTATCTTCGTTGAAAAACTCGTCAAACTAGCTTGGAGTTGCCTAACCCAACCCAAGAGGAGCATAGCTTTCTAGTTTTTTGATTTTCATAGATGATAAAGTACTAGAAAATCTAGTACAAAAAGAGCACACAAAAAGAGACAAAAACAAGATCTACTAAATAAAGTTCTTTATTCGATAGACTTAGTTGTTCATGTCTCCCTTACCTCCGAGTATTAGTACCTCTATCCTATACCTTTCAGGATATTTTGTCAACAGAAAACTGATAATTCTAATCTCTAGAATCCAAAAACAGGTCCATAAAGAGTTAGTACCTGTTTGACATGCTCGTAATGGAATTTGTCGTAGTTTCGCCAAGCAATGCGTGCTTGCTCGTTTAGTTTTAGGCTACCGAGACCTATCAGAAGACTGGTACGTTGATAAAATTTCTCAAGGTAGATTAAGATACTATTGTTCAACTTTTCCGCTTTTTTGAGCTCTTGCAGAGTAGAATTTAGCAGCTCTTGCAGTCGAATATCATCTGCCGTACCCTGTTTGCAGCTTTGGAAACTTTTATTTAACTCGGATAGGAGTTGGGTTGCATTAGTAATGAGTTCTTTGTCTTCCATATGAGCATCCTCCTTGCTCTGATGTATTATTGCCTATAGTATAGCACTAAAAAACAAAGATGTCATAGTAAATATGTTAAAAAATCGATTTTTAATTACAAAGTTTGGTGGGCTGATTTGTAGCCTTTTCATGGTATAATCAAGAGAGTAAATCTTTATGGAGGAAGTATGAAATTAAATATTCAAGAGATTCGCAAGCAGTCTGAAGGCTTGCATTTTGAACAAACGTTAGATCTAGCCGCAGACCTGCGTGCACGCAATCAAGAAATTTTAGATGTGAAAGATATTCTTGCAGTTGGGAAAGTACAATACGAAGATCGTATGTATTTCTTAGATTATCAGTTATCTTACACCATTGTTCTTGCTTCAAGTCGCAGTATGGAGCCAGTTGAGTTAGCTGAATCTTATCCAGTCACAGAAGTTTTCATGGAAGGCGCAACCAACCAACTAGATCAGGAAGTTTTAGACGATGATTTGGTCTTGCCTATCGAAAATGGAGAACTTGACCTTGCTGAGAGCGTATCAGACAATATCCTACTAAACATTCCTATCAAGGTTTTGACGGCTGAAGAAGAGGCTGGTCAAGGATTTGTTTCAGGAAATGACTGGCAAATCATGACAGAGGAAGAATACCAAGCTCAACAAGCAGTTAAGAAAGAAGAAAACAGTCCTTTTGCTGGCTTACAAGGACTATTTGACGGAGACGAATAATGGTCTTGTCAAAAAAACGCGCACGAAAGGTGCTAGAAGAAATCATTGCTCTTTTTCCAGATGCCAAGCCTAGTCTTGATTTTACCAATCATTTTGAACTTTTGGTTGCGGTCATGTTGTCAGCGCAGACGACGGATGCAGCGGTAAATAAGGCCACACCAGGTCTCTTTGCTGCCTTTCCAACGCCACAATCCATGTCTGTTGCAACAGAAAGTGAAATTGCTTCACACATTTCTCGCCTGGGACTGTATCGGAATAAGGCTAAATTCCTTAAAAAATGTGCCCAACAGTTACTAGATGATTTTGATGGCCAAGTTCCTCAAACACGTGAGGAATTGGAGAGTTTGGCAGGTGTTGGTCGCAAGACAGCCAATGTTGTCATGAGTGTGGGTTTTGGAATTCCAGCTTTTGCAGTGGATACTCATGTGGAGCGTATTTGCAAACACCACGATATCGTCAAAAAATCAGCGACACCACTTGAGGTGGAAAAGAGAGTCATGGATATCTTGCCACCGGAGCAGTGGTTAGCAGCTCATCAGGCCATGATTTATTTCGGACGGGCTATCTGCCATCCTAAAAATCCAGAGTGTGACCAGTACCCACAATTATATGATTTTAGCAATTTATAAGCAATTTATAAGATGGGGTTTTAAAAGTTTTTGCTTGATTTTAAGCATGCTTTGTGCTATAGTATTTGATAACTAAATATTCCTTTAAACCTGTCCCGTGAGGCAGGCAAGGAGCGCGATAAAGTAGAAGGGTGAAGTCTATACTGTTTGCAGTAGGGCTCGCTTGGCTATACATTTCAAGTCTCCTTGTTTAAGGAGACTTTTCTTTTTGGAGGTTTGTCATGAAGACAAAAGAAGTTGTAGACGAATTGACTGTCAAACGAGCGATTACGCGTATTACTTATGAGATTATCGAACGCAACAAAGATTTGAATAAGATTGTCTTGGCTGGTATTAAAACTCGTGGTGTCTTTATTGCCCACCGTATCCAGGAACGTTTGGAGCAGTTAGAAAATCTTTCAGTTCCTGTTGTAGAATTGGATACCAAACCTTTCCGTGATGATGTTAAAAGTGGAGAAGATACTTCTTTGGTTTCTGTCGATGTGACAGACCGCGAAGTTATCTTGGTGGATGATGTGCTCTATACAGGTCGTACCATACGTGCTGCTATTGATAATATTGTCGGTCATGGCCGTCCTGCGCGCGTGAGTTTAGCTGTTCTAGTCGATCGTGGACATAGAGAATTGCCAATCCGTCCAGATTACGTTGGAAAGAATATCCCAACCAGTCGTTCTGAAGAAATCATCGTAGAGATGGCAGAACTTGATGGCCAAGACAGAGTTCTGATTACTGAAGAAGCTTAGAAAGCTAAAGGAGTAGCCATGTCAGAAAATCAACAAGCATTGAACCATGTGGTGTCCATGGAAGACCTCACTGTCGATCAAGTGATGAAATTGATCAAGCGAGGAATTGAGTTTAAAAACGGAGCTCAGCTTCCTTATGAAGACCATCCGATTGTTTCCAATCTTTTCTTTGAGGATTCTACACGGACGCATAAGTCCTTTGAAGTGGCAGAGATTAAACTGGGATTGGAGCGACTTGACTTTGATGTGAAGACTAGTTCAGTCAATAAGGGTGAGACACTTTATGATACCATTTTGACTCTGTCTGCTTTAGGAGTGGATGTCTGTGTGATTCGCCACCCTGAGGTTGACTACTACAGAGAGTTAATTGCAAGTCCAACGATTACGACTTCCATCATCAATGGTGGAGATGGGTCGGGCCAACACCCTAGCCAGAGCTTGCTTGATTTGATGACTATTTATGAGGAATTTGGTCACTTTGAGGGTCTTAAGGTTGCGATTGCAGGTGACTTGGACCACTCACGCGTTGCTAAATCCAATATGCAGATTTTGAAACGCTTGGGAGCTGAACTTTACTTTGCTGGACCTGAGGAATGGAGAAGTCAAGAGTTTGCAGACTATGGACAGTTTGTAACTATTGATGAAATCATTGATCAGGTGGATGTCATGATGTTTCTCCGTGTGCAACATGAACGCCATGATAGTGGAGCTGTCTTTTCAAAAGAAGACTACCATGCCCAACACGGCTTGACTCAAGAACGTTATGACCGTTTGAAAGAAACAGCAATCCTTATGCACCCAGCTCCAGTCAATCGTGATGTAGAAATCGCAGACCACTTGGTTGAAGCACCAAAATCACGGATTGTCCAACAAATGACCAATGGTGTCTTTGTTCGAATGGCAATCTTAGAATCCGTACTGGCGAGTAGAAACGCCAACTAAAACACAAGACGTTAAAAGACGCCAGTGAGCGTCCACGAGAGGTGAAAATATGACAAAAAGACTTCTAGTATTAGAAGATGGCACAGTTTTTGAAGGCAAGGCCTTCGGAGCAGATATCGATGTAACAGGTGAAATTGTCTTTAATACAGGTATGACTGGCTACCAAGAATCCATTACAGACCAGTCTTATAATGGACAAATCTTGACCTTTACTTATCCTTTGGTTGGAAACTATGGAATTAACCGTGATGATTACGAATCCATTATTCCAACTTGTAAGGGAGTCGTTGTTTTCGAAGAGGCACGTAGAGCAAGCAACTGGCGTAACCAAATGACCTTGGATGAATTCTTGAAAGCTAAGAAAATTCCAGGTATTTCAGGAATTGATACGCGTGCCCTTACCAAGATTATCCGTAAGCATGGTACTATGCGTGCAACCTTGACCCATGTTGGGGACAGCATGGACCATGTGACTGACCAACTCCAAGCGACAGTCTTGCCGACGGATAATATCAAGCAAGTTTCTACTAAAACTTCATATCCAGCTCCAGGAGTTGGTTTGAGTGTGGTGCTAGTGGACTTTGGTCTCAAGCACTCAATCTTACGTGAACTTTCGAAGCGCAACTGTAACGTGACGGTTGTTCCTTATTCAACAACGGCAGAAGAAATTCTCCATCTCAATCCTGACGGAGTTATGTTGTCAAACGGTCCAGGTAACCCAGAAGATGTTCCACAAGCACTTGACATGATTCGTGGTGTGCAAGGAAAAATTCCAATCTTTGGTATTTGTATGGGGCATCAACTCTTTGCAATGGCAAATGGTGCTAAGACCTATAAGATGAAATTTGGACACCGTGGATTCAACCATGCGGTACGTGAAATTGCAACAGGACGCGTAGACTTCACCAGCCAGAATCATGGTTATGCAGTCAGTCGTGAGGATTTGCCAGAACATTTAATCATTACCCACGAAGAAATCAATGATAAGTCAGTTGAAGGTGTACGTCACAGATACCAACCTGCTTTCTCTGTTCAATACCACCCAGACGCAGCCCCTGGTCCACACGACGCAAGCTACCTATTTGACGAGTTTATCGAGATGATGGAAGCTTTTAAAGGGAAGAAAAGGGGGAATAAGTAATGAGTAATTTATTTGTTAAATTTCAAAATATTTTCGAAGGAAAATCTGAGCAGTTTAAAGGCTACTCAAAATATAAAGGAAAAGTTGCTAATGAATTATTAAAAGATGAAGTAAGTAATGTTTTGAAGAAAAATTCTCTACCTTTTAAAGTTTCTGAGATTAATGCTTTTGTGGCAGGTAGTAAATTTGAGTATGATTTGTTGATTTTAAAGGATGATGCTAATTCTGATAATTTTGCTTATAAAAATGAAGATGTTAAAGCTATAATAGAATGTAAAGTTAATGGGTTATATGATCCTGAAAAAAATACTGACAGTATAGCAAAAGCTATTAATGAGGTTAGAAGACTAAACAAGGATGTTGCTTTTGGTTATGTGACATTTAGTGAGGTAGTACCAAAGAAAGAAACTTCAGTTCATTATTGGGATTTGACTAAGAAGTTTTTACATCAAAAAGTGACATATTCTCATTTATTTGCCGTTACTTTAAGAACAGGTAATAAAGTCATTGATTCCACGACGCCCGAAGATTTTGAAAAGTTTATCCTTAAACTATGTAGCTGTTAAAATGTCTAACTAAGTTTATTTAGAAAAAATCATCGGAGAATTTATTTAATGTCGCCCTGTGAGGCGACGAATAGAAAGGAGAAGATACATTGTTCGCGGAAGTGAACACGCCCTAAGAACTGTGTGAAAAAGATAAACATCGTCTTGACGCTGAAGGTGTTTGCACCGAGTTTCCTATTTTCACTGTGTTCTTTACGGGCTTTGTATCATAAACTATGCCTAAACGTACTGATATTCAAAAAATTATGGTGATTGGTTCTGGTCCGATTATTATTGGTCAGGCTGCTGAGTTTGACTACGCTGGGACCCAGGCTTGCTTGTCTTTGAAAGAGGAAGGTTATGAGGTTGTTTTGGTTAACTCAAACCCTGCAACCATCATGACGGACAAAGAAATTGCAGACAAGGTTTACATCGAACCGATTACACTTGAGTTTGTAACGCGTATTCTTCGTAAGGAACGTCCAGATGCCTTGCTACCAACACTCGGTGGTCAGACAGGGCTCAATATGGCCATGGAATTGTCTAAAAATGGTATCCTAGATGAGCTTGGTGTTGAACTTCTGGGTACCAAATTATCTGCCATTGACCAAGCGGAGGACCGTGATCTCTTTAAACAATTGATGGAAGAGCTCAACCAACCAATTCCAGAGTCTGAAATTGTCAACACAGTCGAAGAAGCTGTTGCCTTTGCAGAAACAATTGGCTACCCAGTCATCGTCCGTCCAGCCTTTACACTTGGTGGTACTGGTGGTGGTATGTGTGCCAACGAGGAAGAATTGCGTGAAATCGCTGAAAATGGTTTGAAATTGTCACCTGTTACCCAATGTTTGATTGAGCGTTCAATCGCAGGTTTCAAGGAAATCGAATACGAAGTGATGCGTGACTCAGCTGACAATGCTTTGGTTGTTTGTAACATGGAAAACTTTGACCCAGTCGGGATTCACACAGGGGATTCCATTGTATTTGCCCCAGCGCAGACTATGTCAGACTATGAAAACCAAATGCTTCGTGATGCAAGCTTGAGTATTATTCGTGCCCTTAAGATCGAAGGTGGATGTAACGTTCAGCTAGCCCTTGATCCACATAGCTTTAAGTACTATGTCATCGAAGTAAACCCTCGTGTATCACGTTCTTCAGCCCTTGCATCTAAGGCGACAGGTTACCCAATTGCCAAATTGGCTGCTAAGATTGCCGTCGGTTTGACCTTGGATGAGGTTATTAACCCAGTCACGGGTTCAACCTATGCCATGTTTGAGCCAGCCCTCGACTACGTGGTTGCCAAGATTCCACGTTTCCCATTTGACAAGTTTGAAAAAGGTGAGCGCCGTCTTGGTACTCAGATGAAGGCCACTGGAGAAGTCATGGCAATCGGTCGTAACATTGAAGAATCTCTTCTTAAGGCTTGCCGCTCCCTTGAAATTGGGGTACATCACAATGAAATACCTGAACTTGCAGCAGTTTCTGATGATTCCTTGATTGAAAAAGTAGTCAAAGCCCAGGATGACCGTCTCTTCTACGTATCAGAAGCCATTCGTCGCGGCTACACACCAGAAGAAATTGCTGAATTGACTAAGATTGATATCTTCTATCTTGATAAACTCCTACATATCTTTGAAATTGAGCAGGAGTTGGGTGCCCATCCACAAGATTTTGAAGTTTTGAAAACTGCAAAATTGAATGGATTTTCAGACCGTAAGATTGCTGAACTCTGGAATACTACAGCTGACCAAGTTCGTCAGCTTCGTTTGGAAAACAAGATTGTCCCAGTCTACAAGATGGTAGATACTTGTGCGGCAGAGTTTGACTCTGAAACACCATACTTCTATTCAACCTATGGTTGGGAAAATGAATCTATCAGATCTGATAAAGAATCTGTACTTGTTCTAGGTTCTGGTCCAATCCGTATAGGTCAAGGTGTTGAGTTTGACTACGCAACTGTTCACTCTGTTAAGGCTATTCAGGCTGCTGGTTACGAAGCTATTATCATGAACTCAAACCCTGAGACTGTTTCAACAGACTTCTCGGTATCTGATAAGCTCTACTTTGAGCCATTAACTTTTGAAGATGTCATGAATGTTATCGATTTGGAGCAACCAAAAGGCGTTATCGTTCAGTTTGGTGGTCAAACAGCTATCAACCTTGCAGAGCCATTGGCAAAAGCAGGTGTGACCATCCTTGGTACACAGGTCGCTGACCTAGACCGTGCTGAAGACCGTGACCTCTTCGAGCAAGCTCTTAAAGACTTGGATATTCCACAGCCACCAGGACAAACGGCTACCAATGAAGAAGAAGCAGTTCTTTCAGCTCGCAAGATTGGCTTCCCAGTTCTTGTCCGCCCATCTTATGTACTTGGTGGACGTGCCATGGAAATCGTTGAAAACGAAGAAGACCTTCGTTCTTACATGCGAACTGCTGTTAAGGCTAGTCCAGACCACCCAGTTCTTGTCGACTCTTATATCGTTGGGCAAGAGTGCGAAGTTGATGCCATTTCAGACGGAGAAAATGTCCTTATCCCTGGTATCATGGAGCATATCGAACGTGCAGGAGTTCACTCAGGTGACTCAATGGCCGTATACCCTCCACAAACCTTGTCGCAAAAGGTGCAAGAAACAATCGCAGACTATACTAAACGCCTAGCAATCGGTCTTAACTGTCTTGGAATGATGAACATTCAGTTTGTCATCAAGGATGAAAAAGTCTACGTTATTGAGGTCAATCCACGTGCCAGCCGTACGGTACCTTTCCTTTCAAAAGTAACTAATATTCCTATGGCTCAGGTAGCTACTAAGCTCATTCTTGGTCAAAAACTTGAAGAACTTGGTTACGAAGATGGACTTTACCCTGAAAGCACCCGCGTTCATATCAAGGCACCTGTCTTCTCCTTCACAAAACTAGCTAAGGTAGACAGTTTGCTCGGTCCTGAAATGAAGTCAACAGGTGAAGTTATGGGTTCTGATACGACTTTAGAAAAAGCTCTCTATAAGGCTTTTGAAGCTTCTTACTTACACTTGCCAACTTTTGGTAACGTTGTATTTACCATCGCTGATGATGCCAAAGAAGAAGCCTTGGACTTGGCTCGTCGTTTCCAAAATATTGGCTATGGAATCCTCGCGACAGAAGGAACAGCAGCCTTCTTTGCCAGTCATGGATTGCAAGCCCAACCTGTTGGTAAGATTGGTGATGACGATAAGGATATTCCAAGTTTTGTTCGCAAAGGAAGAATTCAAGCTATCATTAATACAGTTGGAACAAAACGAACTGCTGACGAAGATGGAGAGCAAATTCGCCGTTCAGCTATTGAACACGGAGTGCCCCTCTTCACAGCCCTAGATACAGCTAACGCCATGCTCAAAGTATTGGAAAGCCGTAGTTTTGTCACAGAAGCAATCTAGTTGAGAAAATTTTTCACAGTTTTAAAGCCAGCGTTTTCTGACGCTGGCTTTTGCAATACTGGTGTTGCTTATTTCAACTATCATGCTTTCCTGAAGAATCATTCCAAAATGTGATGTAATAAGACTAAATTAGAAATAGGTAAACTATTTTCATTTTATTTTCAAAACTCCATTAATAAACTAGGTAAAGACTTGATTAGAAAGCGAATATTCCTATGTCTTCTTACAAAAAGTTCTCTCTTTCTGAGATCAATCAATCTATTGAAACTCCCAATAATAATCATTTTTGGTAAAATCTAAAAGCATTTTTAGGGCCTGGAGCTCTTGTAGCAGTTGGTTATATGGATCCTGGAAATTGGATTACCAGTGTGGTTGGTGGTGCCTCCTACAAGTATAGCCTCCTATTTGTTATTTTGATTTCCTCCATTATTGCTATGCAGTTACAACAGATGGCTGGAAAGCTCGGTATCGTGACTAGGATGGATTTAGCGCAGGCAACAGCTCATCATGCTCCCAAGTGGCTCCGCTATAGTCTGTGGGTGATTTTAGAATTAGCTTTAATGGCGACAGACTTGGCTGAGGTTTTAGGTTCAGCGATTGCCTTGAATCTTTTGCTTAAAATACCGATTATGATGGCTATCCTCCTAACGGTTTTAGATGTATTTCTTTTGCTTTTGTTGATGAAATTTGGCTTCAAGAAGATTGAAGCTATTGTTACAACCCTTATCTTAACCATATTAGGAATATTTTCTTATCTGGTGGCTTTATCTAATCCAAGTATGCAGGGGATCTTTGGTGGTTATTTACCAACTTCGGCTTTGTTTGAAAGTCCCCTGCCAGGGCATGAGAGTCAACTGACTTTGGCTTTAGGGATCGTAGGAGCGACAGTCATGCCCCATAATCTTTATCTTCATTCATCCCTATCTCAAACAAGGAAAATCAACCATAAGGATACAAAGGATGTTCGAAAAGCTGTACGTTTTATGACCTGGGACTCAAATCTTCAGTTATCCCTAGCCTTTGTTGTCAATTCCTTGCTTCTCATTTTAGGAGCATCGCTCTTTTTTGGTCATGCGTCTGAAATTTCAGCATTCTCTCAAATGTACAATGCTTTACAGGATTCGACAATAGCAGGAGCGATAGCCAGCTCAACTCTGTCAACTTTGTTTGCTTTAGCTCTCTTAGCAAGTGGCCAAAATTCTACTATTACAGGTACTTTGACTGGACAGATCGTTATGGAAGGTTTCTTGCATATGAAATTACCACAGTGGGTTATTCGTGTCGGAACACGGATTTTTGCCTTGCTCCCTGTGATGATAGTTGCTGTCTTGTTTGGGCATCAAGAAAAGACCTTAGATCAGTTATTGGTCTATTCACAGGTCTTTCTTTCAATCGCTCTTCCATTCTCAATTTTTCCCTTAATTTATCTGACTTCTAAGAAGTCAGTGATGGGAGAATTTACCAATGCTAAGTGGAACACAATTCTAGGCTACGTAGTTTCAATCATCTTGACCATTCTCAATATCAAGCTTCTTTTCGATATTTTTTAACCCCGTTTGAAATCAATTATAGTGTCAGCGTGATGGTTGACAAATAGAAAGTAGTAGTGATTGGTTCATAAAAAGAAGATAAAAAGAACAGTCGAAACTGTTCTTTTTATCATTATTTGAGACCGTATTTTTTGTTGAAACGATCCACGCGTCCATCTGCTTGAGTGAACTTTTGACGTCCAGTGTAGAATGGGTGTGAGTCTGATGAAATTTCCACACGGATCAATGGGTAAGTTTCGCCTTCGAACTCAACTGTTTCGTTAGAGCGTTTTGTTGAACCGCTAAGGAATTGGTAACCAGTAGTTGTGTCCATGAAGACAACTGGGCGATATTCTGGATGGATATCTTTTTTCATTTTGCAATATTTCCTTTCTGCCATGGTCTCTTTGCGAGCCATAGATTGTTACCATACTAGTCTATCAGATTCAGAAAAGTTTGGCAAGTATTTTATCAGTTTTTAAGCAAGTTTTTTAACTTTTGATAGATGATTTCGTTTTCTTCTAGACTATAGGAATTAGCACCGCTTGCTAGAGGGTGGCCTCCACCATCATGTTCTTTAGCAATTTCATTGATAGGATGGATTTTACTGCGTAAGCGAACACGGTAGTGGCCATCAGCCTGCTCTACAAAAATTCCCCAGAGACTAACACTGTCAATGCGTCCAGGTGCTCCAACAATAGCGGCAGTTTCAGCATCGGTAACATTGAATTGTTTCAAGACTTCTTGACTCAGGATAACGCGCGCTGCACCATTTTCATCCACTTCCAGATGGTCGTAGATGTAGCCTTGAAGTTTAGCAATTTTGTAGCTCATAGTGTCCATTTTTCGAGTGAGAGCTGCAAAGTCAAAGTTATGTTCTCTCAAATAAGCAGCAAGGCGGAGGGTCCGTGCAGTGGTAGAAGGGTAGAGGAAGCGACCTGTATCCCCAATAATTCCTGCAAAGAGCAACTCGGCAGCGCGATCTGACAAGGCCAGTTGGGTTGTTTCAGCAAATAGGGTAATCATCTCGCTAGCGCTACTTGAACTAGTATCCACCCAAAATAGGTCACCGTATACATCATCATTTGGATGGTGGTCAATCTTAATGAGAAAATCGCCTTGACTATAGCGTTTATCATCGATACGAGCAGTATTAGCCGTATCACAGACGATGACAAGTGCCCCTTGGTAGACACTATCTTCAACAAGATCCATCTCCTCCATCCAGGTCAAAGTTGGTTCATTAAAACCTACGGCTTTAATAGTTTTTTCTGGGAAATGATGTTTGAGAAGAGCTTTCAAGCCCACCTGACTTCCTAAGGCATCAGGGTCTGGTTTCATATGACGATGAATGATAATCGTGTCGTATTCTTTGATTTTTTCTAAAATTTGATGGCAAATGTCCATAAATAACCTCAATTCTTTCTCATTTCATTGTAGCACAAGAATTTTTATTTTTAAAATGAAAAAGATGTGATATAATGGAGAAAGATAAATTGAGGAGGACGATATGGCATTAGCAAAAATTGTATTTGCCAGTATGACCGGTAATACCGAAGAAATTGCAGATATTGTAGCAGACAAATTACGTGACTTGGGCTTGGATGTCGATGTTGATGAATGTACAACTGTTGACGCTTCAGACTTCTTGGAAGCAGACATCGCTATCGTTGCGACCTATACTTATGGTGATGGTGAATTGCCAGATGAGATGATGGACTTCTACGAAGACCTAGCAGATCTCAACTTGAATGGCAAAATCTATGGAGTGGTCGGATCAGGAGATACCTTCTACGACGAATTCTGTAAGGCTGTCGATGACTTTGATCGCGTTTTTGTAGCGACAGGAGCAGAAAAAGGTTCAGAGTGTGTTAAAGTAGATCTTTCTGCCGAGGAAGAAGATATTGAACGCTTGGAACAATTCGCAGAAGAATTGGCTGCTAAAGTAGGATAAGCATAAAAGTGCGCTGATACAATCAATCAGTGCATTTTTCTTATCGTGAGTTGGGATTTTACTAGCCTATTTGATGGCTTTTTGATACAATAATTCAAATAAAGGAGGAGACTGTATGGATTTAGATAGTATTCGTCAAGAAATTGATCAAATCGACGACCAAATTGTCAAATTGTTAGAAGAACGAATGCATTTGGTTGAGGGTGTAGTTGCTTATAAGAAAGCATCAGGGAAACCGATTTTAGATACCAAGAGAGAAGCAGTTATTTTTGAAAAGGTCAGAAATCGAGTAGAGGACAAGCGCTATCAGGAGACTATTGTTGCAACATTTTCGGACATACTCAAACGTTCGCGTGATTACCAGGATCAAAACATCAAATGAAAAAAGAACAATTTTATCCGCTAGGAATTTTTCTAGCTGCCATGGTGGGTGGATTGGTTCGCTATCTAGTTTCCACTTGGTTACCAGCCAGTCCAGACTTTCCTTGGGGAACCCTTCTTGCTAACTATCTAGGCATTTTCTGCTTGGTTTATCTTGTCAAGGGTTATCTGGTCTATAAGGGTACTAGTAAGGGCTTGGTTTTAGCACTAGGTACAGGTTTTTGCGGTGGTTTGACAACCTTTTCTAGTCTCATGCTTGATGCTGTGAAACTGCTTGATACAGGGCGTTATCTTAGTTTAGTTATGTATTTGCTTTTGAGTATTGGTGGAGGTCTACTCTTGGCTTACTATTTGGGGAGGAAAAAATGGTAATCATCTATCTTGCAATTGCTTGTGGCTTCGGAGCTCTAGTACGGTATTTCTTTTCCCGCTATAATCAAGCTTCTAAATTGCCACTCGGAACGCTAATAGCCAATCTTTTAGGTTGTTTTTTGATTGGATTATTCTACAATCATGTAGAGTCTAAGGAAGTCTATGCTATTTTAGCAACAGGATTTTGTGGCGGTTTAACGACTTTCTCTACCTTGAATGACGAACTCCAAAGACTGTTAAGTGATAAGAAGGTATTTTATAGCTACCTAGCTTTAACCTACCTAGGTGGTTTAGTAGCGATTTTTTTAGGAATTCTGCTATAAATTTCTTTACTTTTTTGTGGAAATTTGGTAAACTGTATCTTGTGTGTAATGGACGCACAAAAATACAGTTTATCCGCTGAGGAAGATTCCTCAAGATTGACAAAGATAGGAGAATAAAATGAATCCATTAATCCAAAGCTTGACTGAAGGTCAACTTCGTACAGATATCCCATCATTCCGTCCTGGTGACACTGTTCGTGTACACGCGAAAGTTGTCGAAGGTAACCGTGAACGTATCCAGATTTTTGAAGGTGTTGTTATCGCACGTAAAGGTGCTGGCATCTCAGAAAACTACACAGTTCGTAAAATCTCTAACGGTGTAGGTGTTGAGCGTATCTTCCCAATCCACACTCCACGTGTTGAAAAAATCGAAGTTGTTCGTTACGGTAAAGTACGTCGTGCGAAATTGTACTACTTGCGTGCTCTTCAAGGTAAAGCGGCTCGTATCAAAGAAATCCGTCGTTAATTCGACTAAAAAACTCTGCTTTTTCAGCAGAGTTTTTATCTAGCTCCCTTAGTTCAATGGATATAACAACTCCCTCCTAAGGAGTAGTTGCAGGTTCGATTCCTGCAGGGGGCAGTAATGCAATCAAAAAGCACTGAATGATCAGTGTTTTTTGATTGTTCTAAAATGGAAACCATTTCAGATGAAAATGGAGGTGTGGTATAATAGGAGAAAGTATAAGTGCTTATTTGAAGGGGAATTTCTCTCCTTATTATGAGTATTAGGATTTAGTTTTCTGAGAAAAATAATGATGTTTGAGTAAAGAAGGAAGTAGAATGAAAATTTCTGGAACAAGGTCTATCATCACATTTGACTATGAAAATGGCTATGTTTTAAAAGTAGAGGGAGAGTTGTTGACTGATGGTAGCTTTATTGTATATAGGTCAAGCATACAGAATTGGGAGCCACCTTACAATCACATTCCTATCACACAGAACGAGATAGATAAACTTGTCGAGGAAGTGAACTTCAGGATGACGGAGCAAACAATTCAGATCGAATTTATCTGAGTTAGAGTAGGAGAAGGCAGATGAAATTTGATTACAGTGAACAGATACTCACATGGAAGTGGGATGGTAATGAAATAAAGATTGACTTACCAGATATCATTCATGCGGAATATCATAAAGATGAGAACATTGTTATCGTCTATAGTGGAGAAAACTTTATTAGCAAAACTATTTTCTACTATAGTTTAGAAGGAAAATTATTAGGGCGACAAAATGTAGAGGAAGGAAGACTAGAGTGGCATTATAAGGGCCAACATCAGATTGATTTTCATCATTTACATCATCTGCGATTTAGTCCTAAATATCAGCGTATCTTCAGTATATTTCGCTCATCCAGCGATTTTGACGTTCCATCAGAATTAGAGGTTTATAATTTAGAAGGTGAGAGAATCGACCAAATTGAATCTCCTGCAGGGTTTACAATGCTATACATTTCTGAGATAAGTAAAGAAAAACTGAGAATTGTATGTGAAGCTCTTAAAGAAGATTGTTTTGATAGTTTTGGTCGAAGTGATTTCTATTTTAATGTGGATTTAGAAACTAGAAAATGGATAAAAGATGGCGTAGCCTATTGAGGAAGAGAAAAAGAAACCTGATTTTTACGCTATTTTGGTTGAGAGAAGAATTTACACTAGGAGAAAACAAATGAAACCAACAAAACTACAATGGGAAGATGTTATCCAGTTTGAAGAAATTGAAGGATACGGGAAGTCAATCTGGAAAAATGAGGACAAGTATTATTTAGTTTTAGAAGAAGGAACCGTGGCTTCTTGGTTAGCGGTTTATGAATTACCAAATGAATTATTTGCCTTACTGGAAAGTGGGAAGAGATCGCTACTCGAAATATCTTGGAAGATTAAAACCGATCGTTGGCCACCGACGGAAGAAGAAAAGAAAGCTAGTGAGAAACAATTTATATTAAAAGGATTAACTCCTTTAATAGCTAATCCTAAGAGTTGGGAATTATTTACTCAGGAAGAGCTTGAAAGATTAATTCCGCTTGCTGAACAGAAATGGATTGACTGGAGAGGCAAACTTCCAGATGATTATGTATCACCACTTAAGTAAGGAAGGTATAAAATGAAACCAACAAACCTAGAATGGGAAGATGTTATTAAGTTTGAGGAAGTTGAAGGATATGGGAAATCCATCTGGAAAAATGAGGATAAATATTATTTAGTTTCAGAAGAGGGAACTGTGGTTTCTTGGTTAGCAGTCTATGATTTACCACAAGAATTATTTACCTTACTAGAGAGTGGAGAACGGACTCTACTTGAAATATCTTGCAAAGTTAAGCACGATTATTGGCCACCGACGGAAGAAGAAAAGAAAGCTAGTGAAAAACGATTTATAGAAGAGAGTCCTACATCATTAATTGATTTACCTGAAACTAGAGAGTTATTTACTCAGGAAGAACTTGAAAGATTAATTCCAATTGCTGAGCAAATGTGGATTGACTGGAGAGGCAAACTTCCAGATGATTATGTATCACCACTTAAGTAAGGAAGGTATAAAATGAAACCAACAAATCTAGAATGGGAAGATGTTATCCAGTTTGAAGAAGTTGAAGGATATGGGAAATCCATCTGGAGAAATGATAACAAGTATTATTTAGTTTCAGAAGAGGGAACTGTGGCTTCTTGGTTAGTAGTCTATGAATTACCAAATGAACTGTTTGCCTTATTAGATAGTGGGGAAAGAACGCTACGTGAAGTATCTTGGAAGATTCAGAACGATTCTTGGCCACCGAACGTGACACAAGAAGAAGCTGATAGAAATTTCCTGAGGCAATATCCAGAAGCTTTAAGAGGAAATCCTAAAGCGCAAGGCTTATTCACAAAGGCCGAACTGGAAGAAATATTACCCGAAGGTGCTGAAATTCTAGCGTGTAGCGATTAGGAAAAGAAAACTAAGCTTAATAAAATCAAAATGGTAAATTTTGCAGAGAACGAACTAAGTCTTTTCGGAATTGGAGATATGAAAGATTATCAAATGAAAAATTACAGAAAACTCTTGTTAGAAGCTATCCAAGCAGGCGATGTTGCTGGGATTTTGCGAGGTGAAAAAAGATATCGCATAGAGCCTCCGACCTCTGTACCAGATGTTTTTCCAACAGACATTTGCCAAGTATTAGCTGAGTATTTCTACAAGCAGAATGATATTGATAAGATTCAAGATATATTAGAAGGCAGTCTTATAGATCTATCGCAGCGTTCTGCAGTTGATTTGTATATTTCGGTTTTGTTTTTTGATGCAGTCCTTTTTATGCAAGAAAAAAATTTAGCCAGTTTTACAATCCATACTTCGAGAGTTACCCAAGCAATTGCTAAAGGAATTAAGGATTATCAAGAGGAATTGAACGACAGCATCATTTTCCCAAACGGTCTTGTTAAAATAAAACCAATGAAGCAACTGGAAAGATTCAATCAAAAATATCAAAAGAATGAACGTTTTTCCATTATTGTGAAATAGTGATGGAACTTGTAACACTCTATAGATAAACTATTAATTGGGACAATAATATGAATAATAATTTGAATTTAGATTTGTTAAAACAAGATGTAGAAAAAGAAATCAGAGAAAAAGGCTTTGAAAATCTTTATTATGCTCTATTTGATGAGCATAGTAGTCAACTTTGGGCTATACATCTATACTATCGAGATGGGAAGTTTATGGTAAATAGTCGGGACGACCGGACCTATATAATGGGGAAAACAAGGGAGTTTGACAATTTTGAAGAGACAAAGCTATTTTTTCTTAATTTAATGGAGTCTTTTATCGAAATGAACAGATATTTTGTACAGAATGGAGATTCACCCTACTATTCATGTAGTTTGTGGGATGAAAAAGGAGATGACTAGAAGATGAGAGACGAAGCCAAAGAACGTTTAGAACTGTTGTCAGCCATTCAAGATTTAGGATACGAAAGTTTGAGATATTCTATTTTTAACGAATATGGTCCTGGTGAATGGGAAGTGGTAATCGAATTTGACGATTCTAAGCAAGTGTACAATGTTTACGCTACCATGGATCGAGCAAGTTATAATAAAAAATTAGAATTTGATAATTTTGAGGATGCCAAAAATAAATTTATAGAAAAACTAGATCTTACTGTAGAAATAAATAAACTTTTTGTAGAAAATGGGGAAGTTCCTGAATACTCCTCCCCGTTATGGGACAAAATCGAAGCTGACATTGAGAATATGAGATGTATAGTTGAGCAAGAAATTGAAAAACGTCATTATGAGAGCTTACATTATGTTCTATTTGACGAAACAAAACAGCTTCCTTGGGCATTTCATCTTTATCAGAAAAATGGAAAATTTTATGTTGATGGTCGAGATGATCGATCATATATAGTTGGACATAGTAAAGAGTACGATAATTTTGGAAGTGCAAAGAAAGATTTTTTTGAAAAATTAGAACTCGTTATTGAATCTAATAAACTGAATATACAATTAGGATTGCCAGTAGAATATACATCACCATTATGGGATGAAAAAGAGGATAACTAGAAGATGAGAGACGAAGCCAAAGAACGTTCTGAACTTTTATCAGCCATTCAAAATTTAGGATATGAGTCTTTAAGATATTCTATTTTTAATGAACACGGACCTTCTGAGTGGGAAACTAGGATAGATTATAATCCAGAATTGGAATTGTATGAAGTTTACTCAACAATGGATCGAGCAAGTACAGGAAGTATTTTTAAGTTTAAAACATTTGAAGAAGCAAAAGAAAAATTTATTCATAATCTGAAGTTAACAGTTTTTATAAATAAAACTTCTGTAGAAAATGGAGAAGTTCCTGAATACTCCTCTCCATTATGGGATAATACCGAAGCTGATATTGAGAACATGAAATGTATAGTTGAACAAGAAATTAAAAAACGTCATTTTGATAGCTTGCATTATATCTTGTTTGATGAAGATAGCAGTCAACCTTGGGCAACACATTTGTTTTTTAAAAATGGCAAATTTCAAATTAACAGTAGAGATGAACGCTCATATATTGTGGGGAAAACATGGGAGTTTGATACGATGAATGAAGCAAAGGATGAGTTCCTTAAGATTCTAAGTCAAACAGTTCATGCGGAACAGTTGGCTAATGAACTTGGTTTTTCACACCCCTATCCTTCGCCACTATGGGACAAGGAAGGGACTGATTAATGCTTCAGAGCTAGTAGTATAAAGATTTTAAATAGAGAAAGAAGTAGAAAATATGACTCAGAAAGAACAATCAATTATCTATCCCTTGCCAACTGATGCGCTATTACAGGAAAGAGAAGTGGCATGGAAAGTTCGACTACCTGACGATTATAAGAATTTTATAATGAGAAAAAATGGTTTTCGTCCTTCTAAAAATTTATTTTCTTTAGCAAATAGGTCCTTTTTGATTGAGAGATTCTTGTGTGTATTAGAAAATACAAAAGACAATCCACTTGGCATGTATGACATTGATGTTGTAATGTCCCAACTGGATGAAAGATTGTTTGTCCATGAAGATATTTTGGGATTTGAGTTGATTTCCATAGTAGCATTGTATGGTGGAGATTTTCTTTGTCTAAACTATGTGGAGGATACTGAAAATCCGAGTATTTGTATCTGGTATCACGAAGAGTCCTACGAGTTAGAGCCAGCTATAGAGTTTTTAGCTAATAACTTTACAGAGTTTTTAGCAATGCTACAGAATTAGCTATGTGATGGATATTAATTTAACGCGAAGCAAATAAATGATTAAATGACTGCTTAACGTAGAAATTCTCAGATGAAAGGTTGATACAATGGTAGGATATGAAAAACATAAATTAATAGTAAATAGTAAAGTTATAAAATGTTTTAAATTTGAAATCCGAAATGTAATTGAATATGGTGACGAATTTATTGTTTTATTGGGGATTCCTTTTGATAATGAGAGTGAAAAGAATAACATTTTAAGGATTGATGCGAGTGGAAATGTAGTCTGGACGATAAATAATAGTGGATACAGTAATAATAGTTATCCCTTTGAACAGATGGCTTTGAGCGATGGCTGGCTTTATGCGACTGATTTTTATGGCAGAAAATTAAAAGTCGATATAAAAACGGGGAAAATAGTTGATTTGACTCTATCAAAGTAATAGAAGTTTGAGAATTTCGAAAATATGTGGAGGTCTCGTAAATGAGCGAAGATTACTTACCTACAAGAGATAGTTTAGGTTATCAGAATGTCAAACAAGCTTTAGAGAAAATTTTTTCGATTGACCTTGATACGATTGCCATTCATGAAGGAGAAGATGAAAATTTTAATTTTCCATTCGCGTATAAGGGATATCATATGACGATGGGGATATCATCAACCGGTAAAAATAGGCAATTGGAAGCTGGAGAGGGTGGCTTGTTTAACATTTGGTTCACTCAAATGGATGAACAGAGATTTTCAATCACTTTTTTATCCAAGGTTATTGATGTTAAGAGTATAAGAAGAGTGTATGGCCGTGATGAAAAGTCTGTTGAACACACCTTGCAACTATTAAAAGACTTTATAGATTCAGATAGAGCAGAAGTTTTATTAAGGAATTGACCAAATAGATTTTAAAGAAAATGATTTCTTTGAGGAGAATGTAATTAAGGAGAAATGATGGCACAAATCCGTTTTACTTATGGAAATTTTCGGTATTTAGTATTTGAATTCAATCATCAATACTATCTACTTGATAGAAGACCATGTCGTTTGATAGGCTATCTTTTTCCACCTATAAATTGGCTTTTCTTTCAACATGTATATCCCATCACATCGGATGAGTACTGTAAAATAAAAGAAAAAAATGGATGTTCTACAAAACTTACTGTTTCAGCTTCTCTCGGTGCTGGGCTGAGTATCTTTTTATATAATTGGTTACGGGTTAACAAGATTGATATCACTAAGTATTTTGAAACGAATCTTTCAACTTTTACGAAAGTGGTACTCTTTTTAATGACTTTTCTTTTAACATATGTTCTGGTTGAATTATTTTACTATTCTCGGAAAAGAAGGATGGCCTCCTTACTAGGGCGCGAACTTAGGTATTTAAAATACTATAAAATCACGCCAGTAAGAATCGACTTTAAACAATTACTAGGATTTATAGTGGTTATTGGTGGGCTAGCATTTTTTATGCCAATGTATTATTTCTACTCAGGTAACTTACTTTTTGGCTTAATGGCCAATGCAATCATCTTTCTATATTTGATTTGTCGGCTTCTAATGTTGCATTTGGAACTGAAAGCCATCACTTATATAAAATAAATGATAAAAAACTAAAATAAGATGTAGCCGATATCAAGATACTCCTCATAGCTTGGGAAAACTCATGTTTTCTTAGATTAGTAAGGATTAAAATGCAAAAAATAAAATTATATTATAAAGGGAATTTTCGATACCTATTATTTCATTATCAGGGGAAACAGTATCTATTAGATAGATCTCCTAAACATTTTCTCGGATATTTCTGTTTGCCTTTAAACTGGTATTTTTATCAGAAAGTTTATGCTATCTCAGGTGAAGAACTTTTTAAAATCGAAGAAAAAAACTCTAAGGCGAGCAAATTTATCCTTCCAACGTCATTAGCCGCAGGATTGGCAGTTTTTGTGAATGCCTGGGCTCATATGAACCATATCGATTTATTTGCTAACTTTTATGTGAATTTTTCGATAGTAACTAGCTTGGTTTTAGTAGTTATTGGTCTATTATTATCTTTTAGTTTGCTTCAACTTTTATATTCTAACAAGAAAAACAGTTTGGAAAAATTACTCAATAGATCGTTGGAGCAATCTATTTATTTTAAGATAAAACCAGTAAATTCATTGGTTTTTTACATAAAAATTCTTCTATTGCGACTATGTGTTTTTGCTTTAGCTCTTATATTTGCTATGGCATTCATATATTTGAAGAATATTGCCATGCTTTGTTTAATGATATTAACAGTGTTCATATTTCTAGCAACCATAAACGTTGCCTTTGCACCTGGAGAAGAGCGGGAATATGATATAGTTGATGTTTTATCAAATCAAAGTAAAAATTAAACGAAGTGATTAAAGTTAATAAGGGATTCAATTATGAAGAACAGATATACTCAATATATAGGACAATTACAAGGTTTAATTGACTTAGAATATCCAAGTCAGAAGTTATACCCGGGAATTATACAGGATATATATAAGCTAACTAAGCTTATAGAACGAGGGGAAAATATCAATAACATTAGTTTTTTTAGTTTAGCGAGAAGATTTGTAGATGAAACAATGGATTATAAAAGCGACATTTTAGTCGTCTTAAAACAATTGGAGAAAGAACTGAAAAAAGGAAATGAAAGAAAAGAATAAACAATATAAAGGACTAGTTCATCTAGGAGAGTTTAAGAACAAATTAGTTTATTATGACCTAAAAGGAAGGAAACTGTTTTTTTCGATTCCAGAAAGAACTTCTAAGTATCAACAGTACTTTATTCTTTCCTTGATATTACTAATTCTTCCATTTATTAGATTCCTGAATGGTCTGACAATCTTTAGTATAGTTGAGCATAAGTATCTCTATTTGATTCTATTTTCTTTTATTTTCTTACTTATCGGGAAATTGCTGGATGTCTATTTTAAAAAAGACTTGGATTTGTATCCGGCTCTATTTACAGATTTGGAGTACTTAGAATTCCTAGAAATAGTAAAGAAAAGTGGGGCTGTTGTTTATTCTGTGCTTCGTGCTAGCTTTATTAGTTTGTTAGTATCATTGACCGTCTATCTAATATATCCTGGTTTTTTGCCTTTATTTTCTCACTCCATGCTTTTGTTTATTCTCTATTTGTGTATAGCCAATAATTTACACAGACGAAAGAAGGTAATGGAGAGTTTAATAAGGAATGTGCGCACCAACTAAATCTTTTTTGGTCTATGATAATTCTGCAATATTAAATAAAGGAAGCAAATTTATATGACAATAGAAATTCAGCAATATAAAAACTGTACAATATTAAAAGACAAAAATAATTATGAGATTATGTGGAGTAGAGGGAAAGAAGCGCTTAATTTTCCCATTAGCCAGGAATTAGCAGAACGTGTTTCAACATCAGAAAAAGATTCTTTAGAAGTAATGTTTTATTGTGAACATCATCATTGGCCAAAGAAAGATGAGTTAGTAGATTATAATCAATCGGATACGATTGTACATAGAGGTAATGGATTTATTGTATATGAGACAGATGGTTATTACGAAATTAGCTTCTTGAAAGAAATTGGCGGAGTCATAGGTCCTGAAGTATGCTATCCCATAACTAAAGAACTGATGGATAGAGCATTTGAATCTTCTAGGGGAGCATATGAGGTCATGATTTATGCCGAAACAGGAAACTGGCCTTTATAGTAAAGTGGATGTCATTATATAATATTTATAGTTGTGATGTCTGGACGGCTATTTCTTGAGGGAAGCCCTTCGTTTGGAAAAATTATTGGCATAATCGTGTCTGTAATACTTACAGCTATTATACCAGCAGGAATCATGGGTTGTTTCTTTTCTGCTTCCTATGTCAAGAAATATCCAGATAGAAGAGAAATGCAGTAGGCTCGTTGTTATCAATTTTAATAAAATTAGAGAGAAAATTAGATGAAGAAATCAATTTTTAAAGCAAGTTTTGAAGAGAGTTTAAATTTGGAAGATGATGGTTTTTTACAGTATCAGAAAGGAAATGTTTTCTCTAAGTTAGAAACATATTATAGGGAAGGAAAGTCTAAACTAGTTCTTCATATTCAGAATATTGTTTTCACTCTTATCGGTCCTGTAATTATAAACTTTATGATTCTTGTTTTCTCGCTGTCCTTGCACAACTCTGATCCTAAAGATTTAAGATTGCCTATCTATCAACATCCATTACTAACAGCTGAGGTATATCTAGTCTGTTTCTTAATTTGGGTATTTATCATATTGATTGGTAAAGTTTTTAGAAAAGCTTTTATACTGCCTTATCGCAATCATTTTCATGTCATCACATTTCTAATTTGGCTTAGTCTTGAATTTAATCTGTTAGCGATTGATATGTCAATACCAACTTTATCTATTTGGATGGTTGCTGCTATTTTTGTTTTTATTACTATATTAGCCTATTTTATGTTTAGCCTTGAAATTGAAAGTCTTAAAAAACTGATGTATGGTAATGGAAGTGGCTCTTCTCTTCGCAACAAAATTGCCAATAAGATAGCGATTTATGGAATGAGTTTTTTGGGAATTGGAGTAATTATAAACTTTATTATAAAAAGTTTTTCCATGAAATTTTCAACTTTATTGGAAGGATTAGGTCTTTTGATAACATGGATTATCCTAAATATTGCTGTGATTGCTATGCTAATTTACATCGAATTTCCTAGTTATTTACAAGCATTCTACAAATGGAAATACCCTGAAGAATACCGCGAGTGGGAAGGGAAAACAGTAGAAGAATGGTATGGAAAGAGATACTTGAAAAAGCACTCAGAATTAGTAGAAAAGAAGATTGAGGATTAAACTTATGACAAAAAAGTCACTTTTTAAAGCAAGTTTTGAAGAGAGTTTAAATTTATTAGATGATGGCGTCTCAGGGAAATTTGCTCGGGACATTTACCAAGATGCTTTAAAAAAAGAGCAATTTAGAGGAACAAGAAAATCATATGTTTGGCTGGTAATTCTGACTTTCCTATTTATAATTGGTCCCAATTGGTTGATTGTAGCTTTAAATGATTATTTATTTTACCATTCTGATCCTAGAGATTTAACAGTCCCTTTACCCGACATTAATTTTCTTCCGTACTGGGTATTTTGGATAGCACTTGCAATATGGATTTTATTGATTATACTAGGGAAGCGATACAATCAGCAGTTTATTTTGATTTATAGGGGCCAATTCCATTTTATGGTTACCTTTATTATCTGGCTAGTTGTTGAACTCGATCTTTTTTCTCTAAACTTAATTTATGCAGTAGCTGGATTTTGGGGAATGTTCACTTTTGTAGGATTAATATTATTAATAATTATTTCAATGATTCTTTCTGAGTGTGAGTCATTAGGAATGTTGTTATATGGGACAACTCTAAAGAAAAGTTTTAGTGATAGATTCTTCGGCAAGATGTTTAGCATAATTGCCAAGTATGGTGGTTTGGTTGTAGCAATTTGGCTAGTCATTCGTATTTTTTTCTCAAGTTCGATGGAGAATAGAAATAATTTGATTGGAGGACTCGGTATTTTGGCTTCAATACTGATTCTTAATATTTTAGTTGTTGCTTTTGAAGTTTATTTCATGTTTCCCTATATGCTACAAGCCTACTATAAATGGAAATATCCTGAAGAGTATCGTGAGTGGGAAGGTAAGACTGTGGAGGAATGGTATGGGAAAAAATATTTAAAAAAACACAAGGAGCTAATAGATATTAAAAATGAAGTCGATTTATACTAGTCAAAAAGATATGTTGGAAATTTGTCAAGATGATGATAAGTTTTTCTTGCGTTATCCAACTTTTAATATTACTATGCCAGAAGTAGTTCAAGAAATCCCCAAAGAAGCTGCAGATAGTTATATGTCGGGAGAACATACTGGTAAAGAGTTGATGAATTATGCACAATATGGTTTTTGGAAATCTAAAAAACAATATACACAAGAAGAGTCGAATAAAATTTTTATACAAAATAATCCTGACTTAATTTTCAATGATTTATCTGATAACCAAAAAATATTTTCTCCTGAAAAATTTACCCAAATCGTAACCAAATCTATTGTTTCAGAACTAGAACCTAGCGAACTTGACGCTATTGGTATAGTTGATAATCATTTAGAGTTACTCCTTGTTGATCCAGTCGGTTGGCAGGAAGAGACAGAAGCAGTCCATCTGGAAATTTTGCAAGAAAAACTTAACAACTACATCTACTTCCTCGAAAGTAAGCAGTATGTAGAACGATATGGCGATAACTTTGACAAAAAAGTCATCCATATCACATTCCAGTATTCTCCATCGGATAATGGCCTAGCCTTTCTTGCAACGGTTCAGAAGACATTGCAGAATTCGGATATGAGTTTGAAGGTAGAATTACCAGAGTAATAAAGGGAGCGGAAACGCTCTCTTTTTGTGGTATAATGAGACCATATTTATAAAAAGATTATTTAGCATTTCTAAATAGCGAACTACTTATGCCGTCAATTGATATGAAGGGGCATTCCTATGATGACTTTCTATCTGCGATTGAACGTCAAGGATACTATGAAATCAAAAATCCACGTGTCTATAAACCAGGCACTACTGAAATTGAGCAAGTTGAAGGAATTTTCAGAATAAATCAATGGAGTAAATAAATGAAAAAATTTGAAATACCAGAGCCTAAAGATTATCAAAATTTTGTAAAAGACTATCGTGAAATAATGAAAGAAGGGAAAGAAGCTGAAGTTTTTCTAGGGACCGAAGCTAAATATCGTTTTCGACAACGAGATTCTTATTACGTGGATAGTACAGATATTGGAGTATTAATGGAATATTGCTTATATCCTTTGTATGTGGAAGGTGATAGGGATATAGCGCGCAGAACCTTTGATATCTTGAAAGATTTTAGCTTATCGGTTGACCTAGTCAAATTAGATAAGGTAACTGATTATATTTCTATGCAAGGCAGTCGTTTAAGAAGATATACAAGCCTTCCCTTTGTTATTGAAACAGATGAATTGGTAAGAAATATTATAGAAAGCATTTCAAAATTATCAGATGAACAGAAGCGTACTTATACCTATGAAAGACTCTGTAATGTATTAGACCGTAGTCCATTATACAGACAGTGTGATGAAGAAAAGGTAGAGAAGATTCTCAAGGAATTCAAGGAAAAATACTACAATCCACCGAAGGTAGTAGGTTTCATTAAAACAGATGAGAAAATTGAACTAGATGTTACAAGTATCGATGCGATGGGTGTCTCTGATGACCATCTAGAGTTGTTGTTGATTGATGAAAACAAATGGATTGAGTCATTAGAAGAGGAGCATCTCTTGAAACTTCAAGAAAAACTCAATAACTATATCTACTTCCTCGAAAGCAAGCAATATGTGGAGCGATATGGCGATAAGTTTGACAAAAAAGTCATCCATATTACCTTCCAATATTCTCCATCTGATAATGGACTAGCCTTTCTTGCAGCGGTTCAGAAGACATTGCATAATTCGGATATGAGTTTGAAGGTAGAATTGCCCGAGTTATAAAGTCTCCATTTGATATAACAGCTGTTCATTTTGTTTTTGTACTCTCAAGATTTTAGTGACTGTGCAACAGCCATTCAATTTATTAATTTACTCTTATTATGACATGTTCATACTAAAAACCGCTCAGCCGAGCGGTTTTCGTCTATTCTTACCTTTTTACAGTACCCATGTACGGATAGCATGGGCAACGCCAGATTCGTCATTTGTTTTGGTGATGTATTTGGCGATTTTTTTGATTTCTGGCTTTCCGTTTTCCATGACTACAGGGTTGCCAACGACTTCCAGCATGGCACGGTCATTTTCTTCGTCACCGATAGCCATGGTTTCATCTTTGGTCAATCCTAGTTTTTCAGCTAAGTGAGTAATAGCTGAACCCTTATCTACATTCTTTTTAAGGAGTTCGAGGTAGAAAGGAGCTGATTTGTTAATAGAGTAGCGCTCGTAAAATTCGGCTGGAATTTTTTCAATGGCAGCATCGAGGATTTCTGGTTCATCAATGAACATACATTTGACGATTTCCTTGCCAGCCATTTCTTCAGGAGTGCGGTAGAAGATGGGCATGCTGACGAGGGTTGATTCGTGCACTGTATATTTTCCGATATTACGATTGGCAGTATAGATACCATCCTTGGTAATGGCATGCATGTGGACACCGAGCTTACGACTGAGGAATTCCATATCCAGATAATCCTCATAAGTCAAGGATTCGCTTATAATCTCATGTCCTGTAGCAGTTTCTTGGACAAGGGCACCATTGAAAGTCACAACATAGTCACCCTCGTCTCTCAACTGCAAGTCGTCGAGAAGTTTGGCAACACCTGCAATAGGGCGGCCAGTTGCAATGACGACTTTGACACCAGCTTCTTTTGCATCTTGGATGGCAGAAAAGACTTCAGGAGTAATCTCCTTTTGGCTATTGACTAGGGTTCCGTCGATATCGACGGCGATTAGTTTAATACTCATATATTTCCTCTATTCGTTCTTATTTGGGGTAAAATGATCGTTCTCAATCAAGTGTAAAAATTGCTGGGTAATGCTTGCGAAGATACTGTTTTGGTCTAACATTTCTTTCGGGAAATAGAAGCGATTGTCTCCGTGGCGACTACCAGCAAGGGATTGGACGATAGGAGATAGGCTAGAGAGTTCAGCCAGTTGACCATTTTTTTGTAAAATCTCAATCTGTGTCCGTGGATTTTCGGATTCGGGACGATAGATATCATAAGGGAGGTCAAAGTTCTTATGAATAGCAGTGTAGTAGTCTGGATCAAAACCGATTTCTTCAACCAGTTGTCTCATGGTTGCGAGTTGGTCTTGGTCTTTTTCTGAAAAAGTAATGGATTTAAAGACCTTGCGGTTGACAAAACGTTGCGATAAATCAGCTAGTATCTTGTCAGGACTGGTCATCCAGAGTTGGAAGTAGGTATTCATCACGCCATCATCCAGAGCTAGATAGTCAGATAGGGTAACTTTCTTTTCAAAAAAAGGTAGCAAATGAGGAGAAGTTCGTGCAAAGAAGTCTTTTTCCTCCGGATAGAGTTCCTTAGCGCGTTTGAGGAGATTCTGTAGGAGAACTTCCATGGCACGTGTTGCTGGGTGGAAATAAACCTGCATATACATCTGGTAACGACTGAGGACGTAGTCTTCGATGGCGTGCATGCCATTGCGCTGAAATGCTATACCATTTTCGACAGGACGAATGACACGCAAGATCCGAGTCAGGTCAAATTCCCCATAAGAAGCTCCTGTAAAATAGGAGTCGCGCAAGAGATAGTCCATGCGGTCCGCATCAATCTGACTAGAAATGAGTTGCACGACCTGCTTGTTAGGATAGGTATGGTCGATGACACTGGCAACCTTTTCTGGGAAATCAGGTGCCACTTGCAGCAGGACTTGGTGAATCTCTGTCTCAGGACTCTGAATAATCTCCTGAGTAATGGCTTCATGGTCTGTATCAAAGAGATTTTCAAAAGTATGGGAGTAGGCACCATGTCCAAGGTCATGTAGGAGAGCAGCGGTCATGGTCAAGAGAGACTCGGCAGGATTCCATTCTTCAGGATATTTTTCTTCAAAAATCTCCGTGATACGTCGTGCAATTTCATAGACTCCTAGACAGTGAGAGAAGCGACTATGTTCTCCACCGTGGAAGGTATAACTGGAAGTTCCCAGTTGTTTGATACGACGCAAACGCTGAAATTCTTTTGTATTAATCAAGTCGTAGATGATTTGATTATCGACATGGATGTAGTTGTGAACTGGGTCACGGAATACTTTTTCGTTCATATGACCATTATAGCAAAAAGCTAGAGTTTTTGGTAAAATAGTAGGACAAGAGACAAGAAAGAGGACTTGATGTGAAGATTCGAATGCGAAATACGATTCAGTTTGATGAGCAGTTGGAAGTGATTGACCAACTCTATGATGTAGAAGTGCATGAAAAAGGAGATTATAGCTACCTGCTTTTCTATAATGAGGAAAAGGAAAAAGTGGTTATTAAATTTCATGGTCAAGAGTTGGTGATGAGCCGATTTTCCAATCCCAAGACCATTATGCGCTTTCTAAAGGATAGTGATAGTTTGGCCTATATTCCGACACCTATGGGTATGCAGGAGTTTATCATCCAAACGAGCCGTTATGAAGTTAATGGGCAAAAGATTCATTTAGACTATCAGCTACAAAATCAAGAGGGACATCCCTTTGCCAACTATCAATTGGAAATTACTTGGGGCTAGGTATGGCTGGGGACGAGGTTATAGCAACGAAGCTGATAAAGTTTATGAAATCAAGCTTTTCTTGCACATTTTTAGTAGCTGAAACATTTATTTTTTCAGATTAAGGTTATAACACTCATTCCATTACCTATTATTTATGAAAGCTAAATATAATATCCGTCTTCCCTTATACTTGTTCCAAATGAGTAAATAGGATTTGAGGTCTAGCGATTGTGATTATTGTATATTCAAAATTTAAAAATTGATAAAAGGGACAGTGAATATCCCTTTTTATTTTTATCGAATTCAGAGTTTTAGATAGGATAGATTGGTAAATAATGAAGAAAATATTTTGGAAAAATAGCCCCAAAAAGGGGATTTGTCTTCCAAATAGTACTAACATTATCCATGTTGGTTTTTCTTCTTGTTTTCGTGAGTCTTTATAAAGTAATCTATCTCCTTTTGAGACCTAAGGATAACAACTTTATCTGGATAGGTTTCTTGAACCCACTTGTAGCGTTCTTTAGCAGTTTTGCTCCGTCCATCCCAGAGAATCCATCTGACAAACTCCCAATTAAATTGTTCTTGACAACCGGCTGCCATACTTTCTCTAACCTTGCCTCGGTATGTGAGATAACGTTTAAAGGCTCGAAAGAGACAGGTCAATGGGGAAAAATTGAGAAAGATGATTTGATCAGCTTCCTGCATTCTTTCCTCATAGAAACACCAAGAATAATTACCATCGATGACCCAAGCTTCATGCTTGGTGAGAAAGATTTTCATCTCGGTCAACATCCATTCACGGTCACTGTCTTGCCAACCGGGTTGAAATTGGAGTGTGTCCATGTGAAGTTTTGGGATGGAGTAGCAGTGAGACAACTTTTCTGCTAGAGTTGACTTACCAGCACCAGAATATCCGATAATTGTGATTTTCATTTTCTACCTTTTCGTATTTGGAGACAAAAAAACAGCCTCTATGGACTGTTTCTTATTTAGCAAGTTTAGCTGAAAGACGAGCTTTGTCGCGGCTTGCTTTGTTTTTGTGAATCAAACCTTTAGTTTCTGCTTTATCGATAGCTGAACTAGCAGCACGGAAAAGTTCTTCAGATGGGTTTGCTTCGAAAGCTTTGATAGCAGTACGCATAGCTGATTTTTGAGCTGAGTTCTTTTCGTTTTGTTTAACGTTCAATTCAGCGCGTTTGATAGCTGATTTAATGTTTGCCAATATTCTTACCTCCATATTTACTAACTATACCATTATATCTGAAAACTTACGTTTTGACAAGGGAAAATTATTTTTTTAAGTAAATTTCATCGATTTCATGGTTCTTTGTTTTATGAAGAATCACTTCTGCACGATTTCTAGTTGGTTCAATATAATTTTGTAGATTTGTGAGATTGATACTGGTCCAGACCTGATGGGCAAAAGATTCCACTTCCCCAATCGGCATTTGTGTAAAACGATAATAGTAGCTATCAGGGTCGTTTTGGGCCAGGCTCAGCATTTTCAAGAAACGGTCTAGATACCAACTCTCGATGTCATCTACTGCAGCATCAACATAGATGGAAAAGTCAAAGAAGTCAGTAATGTAGAGACGCTCGTTTTGTGGATTTTGAAAGACATTTATTCCCTCAACAATGACAAAATCAGCAGCTTTGACGCTTTGCTTTTCCTCAGGGACGATGTCGTAGACTTCATGAGAATAGACAGGAATATCTACATCTTGTCCATTTTTGATGCGGTCCAAGAAGTTGAGAAGGGCTTCCATATCATAGCTTTCAGGAAATCCCTTACGATTTAGAATCCCTTGTTCAATCAAGGTCTGGTTGGGATAGAGAAAGCCGTCAGTCGTTACCAACTCAACCCTAGCATCTGTAAGCGTACGGGACAGTAGGATTTGAAGTAGGCGACTGGTTGTGGATTTTCCAACGGCAACACTTCCAGAAACCCCAATGATAAAAGGCTGGGCTTTGCTTTCACGTTGAAGGAAAATCCCTTTTGAAAAGGCCAAATCATCCTTGGTACGTTTGTAAATTTGGATGAGATGGGCTAGGGGTAGATAGACATCGGTAACATCCTGTAAACTAATCTGGTCATTAAAACTCTTGATGGACTCTAATTCCTCTTCTGTCAAAGGAGGTGTTGTCTTTCGATGTAACGATTGCCAAGTCTGGCGGCTGATTTTTTCAAAATGTAAAAATTCGTTGGTCATAAGTTTGTCTTTCTGATTCGATATCTTAGTATAGCATATTTTGGGATTAAAAACATCTAGTATCTGATAGAAAAAGTTTCTTTCGATTAGAAAAATAATGACAAACTAGATCGTATTGTCAAATTACTTGGAAACGATTTAATATTTCGTTAAATTATGGTAAAATAGTTTCATGAGTAAAATGTATTATGCAGAAAATCCTGACGCTGCTCACGACATTCATGAGTTGAGAGTGGACTTGTTGGGAGAAAAAATGACCTTTTTGACAGATGCGGGTGTTTTTAGCAAGAAAATGATTGACTTTGGCAGTCAACTCTTGCTCAAGTGTCTAGAGGTCAACCAAGGAGAAACTGTCCTTGATGTAGGCTGTGGTTACGGACCTTTGGGCTTGTCCTTAGCTAAGGCTTATGGCGTTCAGGCTACCATGGTCGATATCAATAATCGTGCCTTGGATTTGGCGCGACAAAATGCTGAACGAAATAAAGTAGAAGCGACGATTTTCCAGTCTAACATCTATGAACAAGTTGAAGGGAAATTTGACCATGTCATTTCCAATCCTCCTATCCGTGCGGGCAAGCAAGTGGTTCATGAAATCATTGAGAAAAGTAAAGATTTCTTGGAAACTGGTGGAGATTTAACAATCGTTATCCAGAAAAAACAAGGGGCCCCAAGTGCCAAGTCCAAGATGGAGGAAGAGTTTGGCAATTGCGAAATTGTCAAAAAAGATAAGGGATACTATATCCTTAGAAGTGTGAACGAATGAGAGCAGTTGATTTAATCCAAAAAAAACGAGACGGTCAAGAACTGACTTCGAGTGAAATTGAATGGCTGGTAGAAGGATATGTGTCAGGAACTGTCCCTGATTATCAGATGTCTGCCTTTGCTATGGCTGTTTATTTCAAAGGAATGACGACTCGAGAAATATCTGATTTGACAATGAAAATGGTTCAGACAGGTCAAGAGTTTGATTTATCAGCTATTGATGGAGTTAAGGTTGACAAGCATTCTACGGGTGGTGTTGGTGATAAGGTGACATTGATTTTAGCTCCTTTAGTAGCGAGTTTTGGAGTTCCAGTCGCGAAAATGAGTGGTCGTGGTCTCGGCCATACGGGTGGAACAATTGATAAATTGGAGTCCATTAAGGGCTATCAAGTGGAACGTAGTCAAGAGGATTTTATTCGTCAAGTTCAGGATATTGGTGTATCTGTCATTGGGCAATCAGACCAGCTGGTCAAAGCAGATAAGCTTCTCTATGCCCTTCGTGATGTGACCGCAACTGTTGACACGATTCCTTTGATTGCGAGTTCGGTGATGAGCAAGAAAATTGCGGCAGGTGCGGATGCTATTTTGCTAGACGTGACTGTCGGTGAGGGTGCCTTCATGAAGACGGTTGATGAGGCGCGTGAATTGGCTCAAACCATGGTGGAACTTGGTAAGGCAGTTGGTAGAAAAACGGTAGCAGTCATTACGGATATGAGTCAGCCCTTGGGACGAGCTATTGGAAATCGTCTGGAGATCCTTGAAGCATTGGAGATTTTACAAGGACAAGGCCGTCAGGATATTACCCACTTCATCTGTGAATTGGCTCAAATTATGCTTGGTCTGGCAAATGTAAATAAAACAGTTGAAGAAGTTCGTCAACATCTTGAGAATGTTAAGGCACTGGCTAAGTTTGAGGAAATGGTCCAAGCCCAAGGTGGAGACTTGGAAGACCTCTATCGTCCTGTAAATGTAGCCCATGTGGTGGAAATCCCTGCCCAGGAAACGGGTGTCATTTCAGCTCTTCCAGCTATGGAATTTGGGCTTTATGCTATGAGACTGGGGGCAGGCCGTGCAGTCAAGTCTGATGTCTTGGACTATGAAACAGGAATTGTTTTTGAAAAGAAAGTTGGAGATTCCGTTCAAAAGGGAGAAATTGTTGCAAAAGTATATACAAATGGAAAAATTTCTCCTCAGCTAGTTACAGATTTTCAAAAATATGTTAAAATAAATGATAGCGTGCAAAGTTTACGAGAAATCATAGAGATAATCTCATAAACTGCAGGAGAATCCGAATATGAAATTAAATAAATATATCGATCATACACTTTTGAAACAAGATGCGATAGAAAATCAAATTGATTGTTTGTTGTCTGAAGCTAGAGAGTATGATTTTGCCAGTGTTTGCGTTAATCCGACCTGGGTTGAACATGCTAAAAAAGGGCTTGAAGGCACAGATGTCAAGGTCTGCACAGTAGTAGGTTTCCCCTTGGGAGCAACAACTTCAGCTGTGAAAGCATTTGAAACAAAAGAAGCTATCCAAAATGGTGCAGATGAGATTGATATGGTGATCAATGTTGGAGCTCTCAAAACAGGTAATCTTGATTTGGTTGAATCGGACATTCGTTCTGTTGTAGAAGCAAGTGGTGATAAGTTGGTTAAAGTCATCATTGAAGCTTGCTTATTGACAGACCAAGAAAAAATTGTGGCTTGTCAATTAGCCCAGAAAGCGGGAGCTGACTTTGTCAAAACATCTACTGGCTTTTCAACTGGTGGTGCGACGGTAGCAGATGTTAGATTAATGCGTGAAACAGTTGGACCAGAAATGGGTGTCAAGGCTGCTGGTGGAGCTCGTTCTTATGCAGATGCTCTTGCATTTGTAGAAGCAGGGGCGACCCGTATTGGAACGTCAGCTGGGGTAGCCATTTTAAAAGGAGAATTGGCTGATGGCGACTACTGAGTTGATTGAACTAGCAATTGAAACAAGCAAGAAAGCCTATGTGCCCTATTCTCACTTTCCTATCGGAGCAGTTTTAGTAGCCAAAGACGGAAATGTTTACACGGGAGTGAATATCGAAAATGCTAGCTATCCTTTGACCAACTGTGGAGAGCGTACGGCGATTTTTAAAGCAGTTTCTGAAGGTCAAAGAGAGTTTTCAGAATTGATTGTCTATGGACAGACTGAAAAACCAATTTCACCATGTGGCGCTTGTCGCCAAGTAATGGTCGAATTTTTTGAACAAGATCTAAAAGTGACCTTAGTCGCAAAAGATAAATCGACGGTCGAGATGACGGTCGGGGAATTACTTCCATACTCTTTTACAGACTTAAACTAGTCTGAGTCGCTCTCTGAGTGGCACGGTCCTTGTGACCAACAAATCCATACTTGCAACATCGTTGCACATCTTATTTAGGAGGTTCAGTAATGAACAAGAAACAATGGCTAGGCCTTGGTCTAGTTGCAGTGGCAGCAGTTGGACTTGCTGCATGTGGTAACCGCTCTTCTCGTAACGCAGCTTCATCTTCTGATGTGAAGACAAAAGCAGCAATCGTCACTGATACTGGTGGTGTTGATGACAAATCATTCAACCAATCAGCTTGGGAAGGTTTGCAAGACTGGGGTAAAGAACATAATCTTTCAAAAGATAACGGTTTCACTTACTTCCAATCAACAAGTGAAGCTGACTACGCTAACAACTTGCAACAAGCGGCTGGAAGTTACAACCTAATCTTCGGTGTTGGTTTTGCCCTTCACAATGCAGTTAAAGATGCAGCAGCAGAGCACACTGATTTGAACTATGTCTTGATTGATGATGTGATTAAAGATCAAAAGAATGTTGCGAGCGTAACTTTCGCTGATAATGAGTCAGGTTACCTTGCAGGTGTAGCTGCAGCAAAAACAACTAAGACAAAACAAGTTGGTTTTGTAGGTGGGCAGGAGTCAGAAGTTATCTCTCGTTTTGAAGCAGGATTCAAGGCTGGTGTTGCGTCAGTAGACCCATCTATCAAAGTCCAAGTTGACTACGCTGGTTCATTTGGTGATGCTGCTAAAGGTAAAACAATTGCAGCTGCACAATACGCAGCCGGTGCAGATATTGTTTACCAAGTAGCTGGTGGTACAGGTGCTGGTGTCTTTGCAGAAGCAAAATCACTCAACGAAAGCCGTCCTGAAAATGAAAAAGTTTGGGTTATCGGTGTTGACCGTGACCAAGTAGCAGAAGGTAAGTACACTTCTAAAGATGGCAAAGAATCAAACTTCGTTCTTGCATCTACTTTGAAACAAGTTGGTACAACTGTAAAAGATATTTCTAACAAGGCAGAAAAAGGTGAATTCCCTGGCGGTCAAGTGATCGTTTACTCATTGAAAGATAAAGGGGTTGACTTGGTAACAACTAACCTTTCTGAAGAAGGTAAAAAAGCCGTTGAAGATGCAAAAGCTAAAATCCTTGATGGAAGCGTAAAAGTTCCTGCAAAATAATGGATGGAAGTTATTTCTTAGGAAGCGGCCATCGGCCGCTTTTTAAGAGTTGAGACAAAGTCATTTTGTCTCAGTAAAGCTTGCTACTAGAGAAATTAGCAAGTTTTATTGAAATAAAATAAGACTCTGAAAGGAAGAGCACATGGCACACGAAAATGTCATTGAGATGCGTGATATTACCAAGGTGTTTGGTGAATTTGTTGCCAACGACAAAATCAACCTGCACTTACGAAAAGGTGAAATCCATGCACTTTTAGGAGAAAATGGGGCTGGAAAGTCCACGCTCATGAACATGTTAGCAGGGCTTCTTGAACCAACCAGTGGTGAAATTGTGGTCAACGGTCAAGTTGTCAATCTCGATTCACCATCTAAAGCAGCTAGCTTGGGAATCGGAATGGTTCACCAGCACTTTATGTTGGTAGAAGCCTTCACAGTGGCTGAAAACATCATTTTAGGTAGTGAATTGACTAAAAATGGTGTGCTAGATATTGCTGGAGCTAGCAAAGAAATCAAGGCTCTTTCTGAACGTTATGGCTTAGCTGTTGACCCTTCTGCCAAGGTAGCAGACATCTCAGTTGGAGCCCAACAACGTGTAGAAATTTTAAAAACCCTTTATCGGGGAGCTGATATCCTTATCTTTGATGAACCAACGGCTGTCTTGACTCCATCAGAAATTGATGAGTTGATGGCTATTTTGAAAAATCTTGTCAAAGAAGGAAAATCAATTATCTTGATTACCCACAAGTTGGATGAGATTCGTGCAGTTTCTGACCGAGTTACAGTTATCCGTCGTGGGAAATCAATTGAAACCGTCGAAATTGCAGGAGCTACCAATGCTGATTTGGCAGAAATGATGGTAGGTCGTTCTGTTTCCTTTAAAACAGAGAAGCAAGCTTCTCAACCAAAAGAAGTGGTCTTGTCTATTAAAGACTTGGTGGTCAATGAAAACCGCGGTGTCCCAGCTGTAAAAAATCTGTTCTTGGATGTTCGTGCTCGAGAGATTGTTGGTATTGCAGGGATTGATGGAAATGGTCAGTCTGAACTGATTCAAGCAATTACAGGTCTTCGCAAGGTTGAATCTGGTAGCATTGAGCTAAAAGGAGATTCAATTGTAGGATTGCACCCACGTCAGATTACAGAGTTGAGTGTTGGGCACGTTCCAGAAGACCGTCACCGTGATGGCTTGATTTTGGAAATGATGATTTCTGAAAATATTGCCCTTCAAACCTACTACAAAGAACCACATAGTAAAAATGGAATTTTGAACTATTCAAATATTACTTCTTATGCTAAAAAGCTAATGGAAGAGTTTGATGTTCGTGCTGCAAGTGAATTTGTTCCTGCAGCTGCACTTTCAGGAGGAAATCAACAAAAAGCAATTATTGCTCGTGAAATTGATCGAGATCCTGATCTCCTTATCGTCAGCCAACCAACTCGTGGGTTGGATGTCGGTGCCATTGAATATATCCACAAGCGCTTGATTGAAGAACGTGATAATGGTAAGGCTGTTCTTGTTGTCAGCTTTGAATTGGATGAGATTTTAAACGTCTCAGACCGTATTGCCGTTATACACGATGGTAAGATTCAAGGTATTGTATCACCAGAAACAACCAATAAACAAGAACTTGGTGTCTTGATGGCTGGTGGAAACTTGGGAAAGGAGAAGAGTGATGTCTAAAAAATTACAACAAATTTCGGTTCCCTTGATTTCTGTCTTCCTAGGAATTTTACTTGGAGCCATTGTCATGTGGATCTTTGGTTATGATGCTATTTGGGGCTATGAAGAATTGTTCTATACAGCCTTTGGCAGTCTGCGTGGGATTGGGGAAATCTTCCGTGCTATGGGGCCTCTGGTCTTGATTGGTCTTGGTTTTGCCGTTGCCAGTCGCGCTGGTTTCTTTAACGTCGGACTTCCTGGTCAGGCTTTGGCAGGTTGGATTCTCAGTGGTTGGTTTGCCCTGTCTCATCCAGATATGCCACGTCCCTTGATGATTCTAGCAACCATCGTGATTGCCTTGATTGCTGGTGGAATTGTTGGCGCGATTCCAGGTATTCTGAGAGCCTATCTAGGGACGTCAGAGGTTATCGTAACTATCATGATGAACTACATTGTTTTGTATGTAGGAAATGCCTTGATTCATGCCTTTCCTAAAGACTTTATGCAAAGTACAGATTCGACCATTCGTGTTGGGGCTAATGCAACCTACCAGACACCTTGGTTAGCTGAGTTGACTGGTAATTCGCGGATGAATATTGGTATTTTCTTTGCCATCATTGCCGTTGCAGTTATTTGGTTCATGCTCAAGAAAACGACTCTTGGTTTTGAAATCCGTGCGGTTGGTCTTAATTCACATGCTTCAGAATATGCTGGTATTTCTGCCAAACGGACTATTATCCTATCTATGATTATTTCAGGTGCCTTGGCAGGTCTTGGTGGTGCTGTTGAAGGGCTTGGAACCTTCCAGAATGTCTATGTTCAAGGGGCGTCATTAGCTGTCGGATTTAACGGGATGGCAGTTAGTCTACTTGCAGCAAACTCACCAATTGGTATTCTCTTTGCAGCCTTCCTGTTTGGTGTTCTCCAAGTTGGAGCCCCTGGTATGAATGCAGCGCAGGTACCGTCTGAGCTTGTCAGCATTGTAACGGCGTCTATTATCTTCTTTGTCAGTGTTCATTACCTTATCGAACGCTTTGTCAAACCGAAAAAACAAGTTAAAGGAGGTAAGTAAAGATGTCTATTACAACCTTGCTCACCCTCTTGGTGTCTTCTATGCTGATTTACTCAGCACCCCTCATCTTTACAAGTATCGGTGGTGTTTTCTCTGAACGTGGTGGTGTGGTCAACGTCGGCCTTGAAGGAATTATGGTTATGGGTGCCTTTTCTGGAGTTGTCTTTAACCTTGAATTTGCAGAACAATTTGGAGCAGCAACTCCATGGCTATCCTTGCTTGTAGCAGGATTGGTTGGGGGCCTCTTCTCTATCATCCACGCAGCAGCGACGGTTCATTTCCGTGCAGACCATGTTGTCAGCGGTACGGTATTGAACTTGATGGCGCCTGCCTTGGCTGTTTTCTTGGTGAAAGTGCTTTATAATAAAGGACAAACCGACAACCTAAGTCAGACTTTTGGACGCTTTGATTTCCCAGTCTTGGCAAATATCCCAGTTATCGGTGATATCTTCTTCAAGTCAACTAGTTTACTTGGTTATCTGGCCATTGCCTTCTCATTCCTTGCTTGGTTTATCCTCTTCAAGACCCGTTTTGGTCTTCGTCTCCGCTCTGTCGGTGAACACCCTCAAGCAGCTGATACCTTGGGAATCAATGTCTACAAAATGAGATATTTAGGGGTTATTATTTCAGGTTTCCTAGGTGGAATTGGAGGAGCAATTTATGCTCAATCCATCTCAGTCAACTTCTCAGTGACAACTATTGTTGGACCTGGATTTATCGCCCTTGCTGCGATGATCTTCGGAAAATGGAATCCAATCGGAGCCATGCTATCTAGTCTCTTCTTTGGACTTTCACAAAGTTTGGCTGTTATCGGTTCTCAATTGCCATTCCTACAAGGAGTGCCTGCGGTTTATCTTCAAATCGCACCTTATGTTTTGACAATTCTAGTCTTAGCAGCCTTCTTTGGAAAAGCAGTCGCACCAAAAGCAGATGGTATCAACTATATCAAATCAAAATAAGCATACAAAAAAACGTCAGTACATACTGTACTGACGTTTTATTTTTTAGGATGTTGATGGGTTAGGTTCAATCCCCAAGGGACTAAATTTTCAGTCTTGTTTTTGATACGATCTACATTATCCTTATGACGAATGATAATCAAACTAGCCAGTGCTAGGATAATAGCGATGAATAGAGGGTCATAATTGGTCAGGATAAAACCAAAAAGTGGAAAGAGTAGAACTCCAATGACAGCCGCGATAGATGCTGTGACACTAGATAGTGAAATCATACTACCAAGATAGAGGGTTCCAAAGAAAACAACTGCAAGGTAGAGATAGAAGACAGGTGCAAATCCGAAAACCACTCCAGCACTGGTTGCGACAGCCTTGCCTCCCTTAAATCCTGCAAAGATAGGGAAGGTATGTCCAATGACAGCCAAAAGTCCAAAGATGAGAGGCGAAACTCCTTGAAGATGAAACATAATCGGAAGCAGTGTTGCTAGGGTTCCTTTGAAAAAGTCAATCACAAAGGTTGCCATACCAGCTTTCTTGCCTAAAATGCGGAAGGTATTGGTCGTTCCAGTGTTACCAGAACCATGCTCGCGCAGATTGATTTGAAAGAATACTTGTCCAATCCAGAGACCAGACGGAATCGAACCCAGCAGATAGGCTAGGATTAATAAAACTATTGTAATCATACTCCTATTATATCATGAAATGGAGAAGAAATGCAGAGAATCTCTTCTGAAATTGTCACACCGGAGAAAGAAAAATTTTGCAAAATCCTTGGAAAACCTGTAGAATAGTAAAGATGAACGAATAGGAGGTTCCTTGTGTCAAAAAAGGAAATCAATATTAACAATTATAATGATGATGCCATTCAGGTGCTAGAAGGGTTGGATGCGGTCCGAAAACGTCCAGGGATGTATATTGGATCGACCGATGGTGCTGGTCTCCACCACCTCGTCTGGGAAATCGTCGATAATGCTGTCGATGAAGCCTTGTCTGGATTTGGTGACCGTATTGATGTGACCATTAATAAAGACGGCAGTTTAACGGTTCAAGACCACGGACGTGGGATGCCGACTGGAATGCACGCGATGGGGATTCCAACGGTTGAAGTAATCTTTACCATTCTTCACGCCGGAGGGAAATTCGGTCAGGGTGGCTACAAGACATCTGGTGGTCTCCACGGGGTGGGTTCTTCCGTTGTTAATGCCCTATCTAGTTGGCTGGAGGTTGAAATCACCCGTGATGGTGCAGTTTACAAGCAACGTTTTGAAAATGGTGGCAAACCTGTCACGACTTTGAAGAAAATCGGTACAGCGCCTAAGTCTAAGACAGGTACCAAGGTTACGTTTATGCCTGATGTGACGATCTTTTCTACGATAGACTTCAAGTACAATACCATTTCAGAACGCCTCAATGAGTCAGCCTTTCTCTTGAAAAATGTGACCTTGTCTTTAACGGACAAGCGAACAGATGAAGCGATTGAGTTCCACTATGAAAATGGGGTGCAGGACTTTGTTTCTTATCTGAACGAAGACAAGGAGACCTTGACGCCGGTTCTTTACTTTGAAGGGGAAGACAATGGGTTCCAAGTGGAAGTGGCCCTCCAGTACAATGATGGATTTTCAGATAACATTCTATCCTTTGTCAATAACGTTCGTACCAAGGACGGTGGAACGCACGAGACAGGACTCAAGTCTGCCATTACCAAGGTCATGAATGACTATGCGCGTAAGACGGGGCTTCTCAAGGAAAAAGATAAAAACCTTGAAGGGTCAGACTATCGTGAGGGACTAGCGGCCGTTCTTTCTATCTTGGTTCCTGAAGAACACCTCCAGTTTGAAGGACAGACCAAGGATAAACTAGGAAGCCCTCTGGCTCGTCCCGTTGTGGATGGAATTGTGGCGGATAAGTTGACCTTTTTCCTTATGGAAAATGGTGAATTGGCTTCTAACCTCATCCGCAAGGCTATTAAGGCCCGTGATGCTCGTGAAGCAGCACGTAAGGCGCGTGATGAGAGCCGAAATGGTAAGAAAAATAAAAAAGACAAGGGTTTGTTGTCAGGTAAATTAACACCTGCCCAGTCTAAGAATCCAGCTAAGAATGAACTCTATCTAGTCGAGGGAGATTCTGCCGGAGGTTCTGCCAAACAAGGCCGTGACCGCAAGTTCCAGGCTATTCTACCTCTTCGTGGTAAGGTTATCAATACAGCCAAGGCCAAAATGGCGGATATCCTCAAAAATGAAGAAATTAACACCATGATTTATACCATCGGTGCGGGTGTCGGAGCAGACTTTTCTATTGAGGATGCTAACTATGACAAAATCATTATCATGACTGATGCGGATACCGACGGTGCCCACATCCAAACACTTCTTTTGACTTTCTTTTATCGCTACATGCGTCCGCTAGTTGAGGCAGGACATGTTTATATCGCCCTCCCGCCTCTGTACAAGATGTCCAAAGGCAAAGGCAAGAAAGAAGAAGTAGCTTACGCTTGGACGGACGGAGAGCTAGAAGAACTCCGCAAGCAGTTTGGTAAAGGTGCAACCCTCCAACGCTACAAGGGACTTGGTGAGATGAATGCGGACCAGCTCTGGGAGACAACCATGAATCCAGAAACTCGAACTCTCATTCGTGTCACGATTGAAGATCTAGCACGCGCAGAACGTCGAGTCAATGTCCTCATGGGAGACAAGGTAGAACCACGACGTAAGTGGATTGAAGACAATGTCAAGTTTACGCTGGAAGAAGCGACAGTTTTTTAAGTTAGTTTTTAATGAATGGGTATAAACATGAGAACTGAAACAGAAATGCTCGATGTAATCTTAAAGACTGCTGAAACCTTACAAGTCGCGACTGTCGCCATGTCTGGTTCACGGACTGATACAAAAGCCTCAAAAGATGAATTTCAAGATTATGACGTAGTCTATGTTGTAGAGAATCTGGACGAGCTGATTACAGATTTATCTTGGTTGGACCAGTTTGGCAAACGCATTATCGAGCAAGAAGTTGGTCTTGGTCAACGTCGTCTATACCTCATGCTCTTTGAAGATGGCAATAGGATTGATTTAACCCTCTGCCCCAAAGACTACATTCAAGAGTGGGTAGACAGTGAGGCTGGATTTACTGTTTTAGAAGATCCAGAGCATTTATTTGAACCCTATTCACCAAATATAGAGCGTTACTGGACAAATTCAGCTACTGAAAAGGATTTTGAAAAAGTCTGCAATGAATTTTGGTGGGTGTCAGCCTACGTGGTCAAAGGAATCTGTCGTAAGCAAGTCATCTACGCGACTGACCATCTCTATGGTATTTGTCAGCAAGAGTTGTTAAAAGTCTTAGCTTGGCAGGTCGCAAGTGATAGGGGAAGAGTCGACGTCGGCAAGAACTACAAGTACCTCTTTAACTATTTACCTGCTGAGAAAGAAATGGAATTCTCAAATCTGCTTGATTTTTCAAGCATAGATAAAATCACTCAGTCTCTTTTTGCTACGATGCAACTTTTACACAGAGAGGCTCAGTCCCTTGCTCAAAAGATGGGATTTGACTATGATATGAAAGTAGCTGAGAAGATGATTGAGTATGCTAAGGAGAGACTCGAAACTAATGAAACATTTACAAAATAATAAGATAACAAAATTTTTACTGATTAGTTTTCTCATTTCTTGGGGATTTGGTTGGGGATTGCTCGCTTTTCTGACGCAAATGAGCCTCTTAAGTCTAACAAGTCCACTAGGAGTTTTTCTCCATTTACTAGGAGGTTTCGGTCCAACCATTGCAGCCATTTCTTGTTTGCCTCAAAAATCCATTAAAAGCATAGTCTCTTTTATCTTAGGGGACTCAAAGAAATATATTTTGTTATTTCTTTTACTAATTTTCGTGCAGACAGGTGTCATTGCTTTCTCCTCTAAGGAGCTTAATACGGCTTTTCCACTAGGAAATTTGTTAGTTGTTTTTTTGAGTGCAGTCTGTGTTTATGGTGGCGAAGAAGAATTGGGATGGCGAGGCATCTTGCAACCAACTTTAGAAACTAGATTCTCCTTTTGGATTTCCGGTTTGATAACAGGTTGTATTTGGGCAATATGGCATGTACCTTTATGGTTTGTGATTGGAAGTTCCCAAAGTGGGATGCCTTTTATATTATTCAGTCTATTTGCAATTTATCTCAGTATTCTTCTAGCAGCTGTTTTCAAAAAGACAAAGTCGGTCCTTTTTTGCGCCATTTTTCACGGTCTAATTAATACCCTACTTAGCTTATTTGTTATTAAAATTAATCTTTTATTCATTCTAGGATTAGTAGGATTGCTCTTCTTTTCTCACTACCTACAAAGAAACAGTTAAATTTATAAAATATAGATTTACTTTACAATAAAACACTAAAAAGAGAATTATTATGTCTAACATTCAAAACATGTCCCTGGAGGACATTATGGGAGAGCGCTTTGGTCGCTACTCCAAGTATATTATTCAAGACCGGGCTTTGCCAGATATTCGTGATGGCTTGAAGCCGGTGCAACGTCGTATTCTTTATTCTATGAATAAGGATGGCAATACCTTTGACAAGAGCTACCGCAAGTCGGCCAAGTCTGTCGGTAATATCATGGGGAATTTCCACCCACATGGTGATAGTTCTATCTATGATGCCATGGTTCGTATGTCACAGGACTGGAAAAATCGTGAGATTCTAGTCGAAATGCACGGTAATAACGGTTCTATGGACGGAGATCCGCCTGCAGCTATGCGTTATACAGAGGCGCGTTTGTCTGAGATTGCAGGCTATCTTCTTCAGGATATTGATAAAAAGACTGTTCCTTTTGCTTGGAACTTTGACGATACCGAGAAAGAGCCGACAGTCTTGCCAGCAGCCTTTCCAAATCTCTTGGTCAATGGTTCGACTGGGATTTCGGCTGGTTATGCCACAGACATTCCTCCCCATAATTTGGCTGAGGTCATCGATGCGGCGGTTTACATGATTGACCACCCAACTGCCAAGGTTGATAAACTCATGGAATTCTTGCCTGGACCAGATTTTCCGACTGGAGGAATCATTCAGGGTCGTGATGAAATCAAGAAGGCCTATGAAACTGGGAAAGGGCGCGTGGTTGTTCGTTCCAAGACTGAGATTGAAAAGCTAAAAGGTGGTAAGGAACAAATCGTTATTACTGAGATTCCTTATGAAATCAACAAGGCCAATCTGGTCAAGAAAATCGATGATGTACGTGTCAATAACAAGGTGGCTGGTATTGCTGAGGTTCGGGATGAGTCTGACCGTGATGGTCTTCGAATTGCTATTGAGCTCAAAAAAGATGCCAATACGGAGCTTGTTCTCAACTATCTCTTTAAATATACTGACCTGCAAATCAACTACAACTTTAACATGGTGGCGATTGACAATTTCACCCCTCGTCAGGTCGGTATTGTCCCAATCTTGTCTAGCTACATCGCCCACCGTCGCGAAGTGATTTTGGCGCGTTCACGCTTTGATAAGGAAAAGGCTGAGAAACGTCTCCATATCGTCGAAGGTTTGAT